>CAUQZY010000088.1:0-5610 GCA_963522395.1 uncultured Streptococcus sp. | reverse complement strand
TGATGAAACGTTTATTTATTTTGATTTCAATGGTATTGGTATCGCTTTATATGGTGATAACTTCCGTTGACCATCGAGAAGAGATTTTATTTGGTAACTATCCTTCTGTTGATGTGACAGGAATGGTGATAAATCAATCAGTAGCTAGTCGCGAAGAGGTGACAGAGGCTTTGAGTCACTTGGCGGTAGAGCATAATAGTCTCATCGCCCGTCGGATTGTTGAGCCAAATGAAGCTGGAGAAACACGCTTTACCTATGCCACTTATGGTGAGGGAGAGCTTCCAGAAGGTCTGACCATTTCCTCCAAGGAGAGTGCAGAAACGAGTGATTTATTAGGGTCTTACTTGATTGTGTCAGGAGTTTTGGATGGAGTGAACTTACAGACCACCTTGAAAGAACTTGGTTATAATGGTGTTGTCTCGAATAGAACAGAGCTATTTTCAATGGTCGTTCTATTGGCAGCTACCCCAATGGGGCTACTGAGTCTAGCTATTTTTCTGCTGACCTTTATGAGTCTGACCCTGATTTATCGGATCAAGTCCCTTCGTCAGGCAGGGATTCGCTTAATCGCTGGTGAGAGTTTGTTTGGGGTGGCTCTCAGACCAGTGTTAGAAGATGTGAGACAGCTTATCTTCTCGGTGCTAGTATCCAGTCTTTTGGGATTGGGGATTCTCTGGTATCAAGGTGCCTTGTTTATGGCAACGGTGCAACTTGTCATCATTGCTCTTCTACTTTATGGATTGACCTTGGCAGGGATTTCTACCTTACTGAGTGTCGTGTATCTACTTGGTTTACAAGAAAATAGTCTGGTGGATCTATTGAAAGGGAAACTCCCTCTCAAACGTATGATGACATTGATGATGGTGGGGCAACTCTTGGCCGTGCTGGTGGTCGGCTCGAGTGCGACTGCTCTCCTACCCCACTACCGTGAAATGCAGGAGATGGAGAAAGCTAGCGATAAATGGAGCCAGTCCTCAGATCGTTACCGTCTATCCTTTGGTTGGTCTAGTGCATTTGCCGATGAAGAAGGAATGCGTAAGGAGAATCGCAAGTGGCAGACATTTACTGAAGAACGGTTAGCCAATACAGACTCTTTTTATATTATGAGCAATATTGACAAATTCTCAGATGGAGCAGAAGTGGACCTAGATGGCAATCGTCTCAATGACTACACACCGTCAGGGAATGTCATCTATGTCTCACCGCGCTATCTGATAGAAGAAAAGATTACCGTTTCTTCAGAGTTTATGGACAAGATGCAAAACTTGTCTGAAGGGGAGTTTGGGCTGATCTTGCCTGAGAGCTTGCGAGAGCAATCTGCCTACTATCAAGGATTATTTACAGATTACCTGCAAAACTTTTCATCTGAAAGTGTAGAAGTGACGAGTCAGAAACACTACCTTCCACAGTTAACGCTAGATTTTACAGAAACAGGACAGGAACGCTTCCTCTATAACGATGGGTACAAGACGACACGTCAGTACCTAAAAGATCCGATTATTGTAGTTTTAACGCCGCAAGCGACTGGAACAAGACCTGTTGCAGGGATGTTGTGGGGAACTACGGCTAATAGTGCCTTGAAACTAGATCGATATGGAGATAGCATCACAGCTCTAAAAGAGCAAGGTCTGTATCACAAGGTATCTTACTTGGTAAAAAGCCAGCTATTTTTTGCCAAGGTACTAAATGACAAACGGATGGAGTTTTACTCTCTCCTTATTGGGACTGTTTTGACTCTGTCTACGGCTATTTTGTTATTTGATTCCATGAATCTTCTCTATTTTGAGCAGTTTAGCCGGGAGCTTATGATTAAACGTCTTTCTGGTATGACAATCTATGAGCTTCATGGCAAGTACTTACTGGCGCAAGGAGGAGTTCTCTTGCTTGGCCTAGTCCTATCTAGTGTTTTGACAGGAGATAGCTTGATTAGCGCTTTAGTTGTAGCTTTATTTACTCTTAACGCCCTCTTGATTTTAGTAAGGCAGGATAAAAAAGAAGAAGCTGGTAGTATGGCAGTATTGAAAGGAAAATAAGATGATTGATATTCAAGGATTGGAAAAGAAGTTTAATGACCGCGCGATTTTCTCTGGTTTAAATCTCAAGCTGGAGAAGGGCAAGGTTTATGCCTTAATCGGAAAGAGTGGAAGCGGAAAGACGACTTTACTTAATATCTTAGGAAAGCTAGAAAAGATAGATGGTGGAAGGGTTCTCTATCAGGGGAAAGATTTAAAAACCATTCCCACTCGTGAGTATTTTCGAGATCAGATGGGCTATCTCTTTCAAAATTTTGGCCTTTTAGAAAACCAATCAATCAAAGAGAATTTGGATTTGGGCTTTGTTGGTCAGAAAATCTCAAAAGTAGAACGTTTGGAAAGGCAAGTGGAGGCTTTAGAAAAAGTTAATCTAGGGTATTTGGATTTAGAACAAAAAATTTATACTTTATCTGGAGGAGAGGCCCAACGAGTTGCCCTTGCGAAGACTATTTTGAAAAATCCACCCTTGATTTTGGCGGATGAACCAACAGCAGCTCTTGATCCTGAAAATTCAGAGGAGGTTATGAATCTCTTGGTGGGCTTGAAAGATGAAAATCGAATGATCATCATTGCGACCCATAATCCCCTAGTCTGGAATAAGGCCGATGAAATCATTGATATGAGGGAGCTTGCTCATGTGTGAAAAAATCCGTATTCGCAGGGTATCTGATTATCCTAGTGCCAGAGGTGGTTTAGAAGATATTCTTATCATGGAAAACATGACCAATCATCTCCTTTTGGTTCAAATCCGAGTGAATGGCTATTTGCTTGATTTTGCTAGTATTGAAGGGCAAAGGCAAAAGCACTATCGCTTGAAAAATTTACCTCAAACGGTTGAACTGACAGTGGACGATGTGGAGGAGGATGTAGATTTGACCCTACCTGAAAATCGAAGTTATAAAGAAGCTGATTTTTTTGATACTCAATGAAAATCAAAGAGCAAACTAGGAAGCTAGCCGCAGGCTGTACTTGAGTACGGCAAGGTGAAGCTGACGTGGTTTGAATTTGATTTTCGAAGAGTATGAACGTATGTTTCGAGAGAACCGCTAAGTCCCCCTTTAAAGATTTCCAAGACTATCTTTCTTCATGAGGAAAGATAGTTTTTTGGTATGATTTTCACCCCCAAAATACAAGGGGAATGTGTTACAATAGTAGTAACAGATAATAGAAAAGAGAATAGATGAGAATTGCAGATTATAGCGTGACCAAGGCAGTGCTGGAGCGTCACGGTTTTACCTTTAAAAAGTCCTTTGGGCAAAATTTCTTGACGGATACCAATATTCTACAAAAAATCGTGGATACGGCTGAGATTGATGACCAGGTTAATGTCATCGAAATCGGGCCAGGGATTGGTGCCTTGACAGAATTTTTGGCTGAGCGTGCAGCTCAAGTCATGGCCTTTGAGATCGACCACCGTTTGGTGCCGATTTTGGCAGATACCTTGCGTGATTTTGACAATGTGACCGTAGTCAACGAGGACATTCTCAAGGTAGATTTGGCGCAACATATCCAGAATTTTAAAAATCCTGACCTGCCAATCAAGGTAGTGGCTAATTTGCCTTACTACATCACAACGCCTATTCTCATGCACTTGATCGAGAGTGGGATTCCTTTTAGTGAGTTTGTCGTCATGATGCAAAAAGAGGTAGCTGACCGCATTTCCGCTCAACCAAATACCAAGGCTTATGGCAGTTTGTCAATCGCTGTGCAGTATTACATGACTGCCAAGGTTGCCTTCATCGTGCCTCGTACGGTCTTTGTGCCAGCGCCAAATGTGGACTCTGCTATTTTGAAAATGGTGCGCCGTCCAGAGCCAGCTGTAGCAGTAGAAGACGAGAACTTCTTCTTTAAGGTTTCCAAGGCAAGTTTCACCCATCGCCGCAAGACTTTGTGGAACAATTTGACAGGTTACTTCGGCAAGACTGAAGAGGTCAAGGACAAGTTGACCAAGGCTTTGGACCAAGCAGGCTTATCACCAAGTGTACGTGGGGAAGCTCTTAGCTTGGCAGAGTTTGCTAGCCTAGCAGACGCACTTAAAGGGCAAGGGCTCTAAGATGCAGGGACAAATCATTAAAGCCTTGGCTGGGTTCTATTATGTAGAGAGTGATGGCCAGGTCTATCAAACACGAGCGCGTGGAAATTTCCGTAAAAAAGGGCATACCCCTTACGTTGGGGACTGGGTAGATTTCTCTGCCGAGGAAAATTCAGAGGGCTATATCCTCAAGATTCACGAACGGAAAAATAGTCTGGTCCGTCCGCCCATTGTCAATATTGACCAAGCTGTGGTGATCATGTCTGTCAAGGAACCTGATTTTAACAGCAATTTGTTGGATCGTTTCTTGGTTCTATTGGAGCACAAGGACATCCATCCTATCATTTATATTTCTAAAATGGACTTGCTGGAAGATCGGTCAGAATTGGATTTTTACCAGCAGACCTATGGTGACATTGGCTATGACTTTGTGACCAGTAAGGAAGAACTTTTGCCTTTGTTAACAGGAAAAGTGACGGTCTTTATGGGCCAGACGGGTGTTGGAAAATCAACTCTTCTCAATAAAATTGCACCAGACCTCAATCTTGAAACAGGGGAAATCTCAGACAGTCTGGGTCGCGGGCGCCATACCACTCGAGCTGTTAGTTTTTACAATCTCAATGGGGGTAAAATCGCAGATACACCGGGATTTTCATCTCTGGATTATGAAGTGTCAACGGCTGAAGACCTCAATCAGGCCTTCCCAGAGATTGCCACTGTCAGTCGAGACTGCAAATTCCGCACTTGTACCCATACCCATGAGCCGTCTTGTGCTGTCAAGCCAGCTGTAGAAGAAGGAATTATTGCGTCCTTCCGTTTTGACAACTACCTGCAATTCCTCAGTGAAATTGAAAATCGCAGAGAAACCTATAAAAAAGTCAGTAAAAAAATTCCAAAATAAGGAGAAACCTATGTCTCAATACAAGATTGCTCCGTCAATTCTGGCAGCAGATTATGCCAACTTTGAACGTGAAATCAAACGCCTAGAAGCAACGGGGGCAGAGTATGCCCATATCGATATCATGGATGGTCACTTTGTACCACAAATCAGTTTTGGTGCAGGTGTGGTCGAAGCTCTTCGCCCTCATAGCAAGATGGTCTTTGACTGCCACTTGATGGTAGCCAATCCTGAACACCATCTGGAAGACTTTGCGCGTGCAGGGGCAGATATCATCAGTATTCATGCAGAAGCAACGCCTCATATTCATGGCGCTCTCCAAAAGATTCGTTCGCTCGGCGTTAAACCTTCGGTTGTTATCAATCCTGGTACGCCTGTTGAGGCTATCAAGCACGTGCTGCACCTAGTTGACCAAGTCTTAGTCATGACAGTGAACCCTGGCTTCGGTGGGCAAGCTTTTCTACCTGAAACCATGGATAAGGTTCGTGAGTTGGTTGGCCTTCGTGAGGAAAAAGGCTTGAACTTTGAAATCGAAGTCGATGGCGGGATTGATGATCAGACCATTGCTCAGGCTAAAGAAGCTGGTGCGACCGTTTTTGTAGCAGGTTCCTATGTCTTTAAGGGAGATGTCAATGAGCGAGTACAAA
>CAUQZY010000087.1:0-6107 GCA_963522395.1 uncultured Streptococcus sp. | reverse complement strand
TGTGTGGTGCCTTTCCTATCGACCGTGAAAATCCTAGCGCCTCAGCCATCAAATATCCTATCAATGTTCTCAAAAAAAGTGACCGCTCTCTCATCATGTTTCCAAGTGGGAGCCGTCACTCAAACGATGTCAAGGGAGGCGTAGCTCTGATTGCCAAGATGGCCAAGGTTCGTATCATGCCTGTTACCTATACAGGTCCCATGACTTTAAAAGGCTTGGTTAGCCGTGAGCGTGTTGATATGAACTTTGGAAATCCAATAGATATCTCAGATATCAAAAAAATGAATGATGAAGGCATTGAAACAGTCGCCAATCGCATCCAAGCAGAATTCCAACGACTGGACGACGAAACGAAACAATGGCACAATGATAAAAAACCAAACCCACTCTGGTGGTTTATCCGCATTCCTGCCCTCATCCTTGCCATTATCCTCGCTATCCTAACTATCATCTTTAGCTTTATCGCGAGCTTCGTATGGAATCCAGATAAGAAAAGAGAAAAACTTAGTTAAATAAATACAACAATCCCTTGGCTTTTGCCAAGGGATAAATCTTTTATTCGATTTTCCATTTTTGGGCCAACCAGCTGGAAAAAGCTAGGAATCGTTCAGCTACTTGTTCATGGTGTCCATAAGGATCAAAGACAAACTGGCCGTTCGGATAGCATTTTTGAAGACTGGTATGGATCTGCTCAGCATAGACTGGTGCTTGAGCCAAGCGATTGCTATGATTGACTCCTTCTGTTTGACCGTTCTGTAAATACAGCAAACAGTCTAGATTTTTCACTGTCTCTGCCTTGCAGTAAGTCACAAAATCAGGATACCAAAAGGAACCGCAGATCGAAAAGACACAGGAAACCTTATCAAAGCTGAAAAGACTGTAGACTGCTGCCAAACCACCTAGTGAGTAGCCTCCATAAGCAAGGCGAACTTCGTCCAGTCGATAAAGCGACTGCAACTTATCTAAAAGGCCTCCAAATAAATGATCATGATAGACCTTGGCCTGACCGCCAAAATCTGGAGCTCCACCTCTCAGAGCAGCTGCCTTCCAGGGAGTGTAGTCATCTAGGCGATTTTTAGAGGTCAAGCCCACTAAAATCACAGATTCGGAAAGGGACGATAGGAAATCCAAGTTTCCATCATTCAATAAAATAGCCGGATAGGTTTGATTGGGGTCGTAGTTAGAAGGAAGGCTGATTTTGACTTGAATTCCTTCCCAATCAAACTCATTATTTATTAATAAAGTCATTGATTTTCTCAAGGGAATCAATCACTGCTGGACCATAGTCCATCAATTCATCGTAAGAGATGGTCATGATTTTTTGATTCTTAATAGCAGGAACGCTTTCCAAAACAGCATTTGCCTTCATCAACTCTACTGCTTTTGCATCCAATTTTTTATTGCGGTCGCTGGTTACATAGATAATCAATTCAGGATCCATTGACACGAGATTTTCCAAGGTCAAGCCTGACGTCCCCGTAGCAACGTTTGTATAACCAAGTTGGTTCAGCAAACTTTCTTGCAAAGCAGACTTGTAGGCACCGAAGGTTTCATCATTATAAGCAACCATAATCAAAGCCTTTTTCTTTTCACCTTGGCTTGCTGGGTTTGCTTTCTTAACAGCGTCAATTTTAGTTTGTAATTGGGCTGCGTATTCATTAGCCTTGTCCTGAACATTGAAAATCATTCCAAGATTTTTGACATCTTCTACGATATTCCCCAAATCTTGCTGAATCGTTGAGAGAGAAGCTTTTTGTGTATAGACTGGGATTTTGTTTTCATTCCAAGTGCTAACTGTCCCCAAGGATTTTTCAGAAAACATCATGTTTCGACCCATCACAGCGTTTGGCTCATAAGAAAGGACTGTCTCTTGTGAGACTGTTTTTTTATCCCCAATTTGAGGAATCGTCGCAATCGCGTCCTTGTATTTGTCCGTCACAGCATTATCAGGGTTGAGCATGCCAACAATTTTATCCTTCAACCCCAACTCCAATAAGATTTCAGTGGTTGAAAGATTGTTGGTGATAACTTTTTCAGGTGCCTTGTCAAAAACTTGTTCGACTTCATTTCCCTTAGCATCATAGGTCTTAACCGTTAGCGGATAAGTCGTCTCTGTGCTGGCCTTTTGACTTGTTTCTGCGCTAGATTGTGTGGTAGTTTTTTCTGTAGTAGTATTGCCACAAGCTGCCATGGTTAGGGTAGCTACTGTTACGAGTAAAATGCTTAGTGTTTTTTTCATCTTGTTTTCCTTTTCATTCTTATAAATAGTGAATCATGGCTTGCTGATCCTCGGTCCAAGTAACCTGACTTTGAACTCCGTATACAGTTTGCAATGACTCAGGGGTGATGGTCTCCTTTGGAGTCCCTTGGTAAAGGATTTCTCCCTCTTTCATCAGATAGAGATAATCCGAATAGCGACAAGCAAGTTGAATATCATGTAGGACAGCTAGAACATTGACCTTGAGATTCTTCACAATGGCCAACAAGTCTAGCTGATACCTGATATCCAGGTGATTGGTTGGTTCGTCCAGGAGCAAGAGAGTCGGTTCTTGCGCCAAAGCGCGGGCTAACAAAACTCGCTGTTTCTCTCCCCCTGACAGAGACGAATAGAGACGTGTTTTCTTCTCGAGCATATCCACCTTAACGAGGGCATCTTGAACGAGCTCATAATCTCTTTCCCTTTCCTTCTGTAAAAAAGAGAGGTGGGGAGTTCTTCCCAGCAAGACGATTTCTTCAACTGTACAATCAAACTGCAGTTGGTTAAACTGGGGCACAACTGCCATTTGCTTGGCTGTTTCTTTGAGCGTCCATTGTTCCAGAGGCTTTCCATCTAGGCTTATCAAACCTTTGTCCGCCTTTTCCTGACGATAGAGGAGTTTAAGCAGGCTGGTTTTTCCGCTTCCATTTGGTCCTAATATCGTGTGAAATTGATTCCCTTCAACCTTAAGAGAGACTCCTTTGAGGATTTTTTTCTCTCCTAGTCCAAAATGGATGTCCTGACAAATCAAGTCCATATCAGCCCCTCACCTCCCTTCGCCTACCTCCAACAATGTAGATAAAAAAGGGAGCACCTACTAAGGCTGTAAAAATACCAATAGGCAACTCAGCATTTGGAATGATGATACGAGAGAGTACATCTGCCCAAATGACAAAGAGGGCACCTAGCAAGGTTGCAACAGGAAAAAGCTTCTTGTAATTCGTTCCTACTAAGCCTCGAGCTAAATGTGGAGTAATCAGACCGACAAATCCAATAATCCCACAGGTTGCCACTAAGACTGCTGTCAGCACAGCCACCATTGTCACATAAAGATACCAATAAAAGCGTAAGGGAATCCCCAAAGTTAAAGCAGCCTCATCTCCCATCATCATCGCATTGAAAACACGATACTGGGTAGAGAAAAATAGAAAGGCTATCCCTACTACTATAGTTGGCAGGACCAAGTCTGCCCAGGAAGTCCCAGCAAGAGAACCCATTGTCCAAAACTTAATGGTCATCACACTATCCGCATTAGCTCCAACTGAGATAATAAAGTTGGAAAAAGCCAGAAAGAGAGCGTTGACCACCGTTCCTGATAAGATCAGACTAGAAGTCGTCATCCTTCCCTGCATAGAGGCAATGATGAGGACAGCAATTGTTGCCAAAATAGCTCCAAGAAAAGCTCCAAGGCTAATCATCACTTTTAAACCAAGAATGATGCTCAAGGTTGCCCCTAGAGTTGCACCCGCAGATATTCCTAAGACATAAGGCTCTGCGATGGGATTATTCACTGTAGACTGCATCACGCTACCACACATAGAAAGGCCTGCTCCTACTATCAGACCTAACAATACTCGGGGAAATCTCATGTTCCATACAATGGCAAGAGTAGACTTGGAAACCTCTCCTATCTCAAGAGGAAATCCTAACCTACTCAAAATAATCCGATAGGTATCTCCTAGATCAATCGCAACAGATCCCATTGAAACTGCTAGAAAGAGAGAAATCCCTAAAATACCTAGCAAAATAACTAAAAGTAACACAAATTGCTGGTCTTGTCGGCTTCCAGAAAATTTGGAAAGCATGCAAACCTCCTTTGATAGAATATTAAAAATTTAGAAAATTCTCATGAAAAGTATACCATATTTTCAACAATGGAACAAGATGAGAACAAATGAATATAGTTGGTTTTATAGTGCTAGGAACCGTAAGTAAAGATAATACTTGAGTATATCGAGGTAAGGTGACAACGTAAAAAGCCCTCTGAAAATCAGAGAGCTGATTTGAGCTCGGGCTAAAATCCTAGTGAAACAAAAAAATCTACACGATCAGAAAAGTCTCTATCGTGCCATTTTCATACATGATGTATAGTCCAAGTAGAATGAATACTAAGGGCACAATGATTCGCTCGTATTTTTCAATTGTCTCGAATATTAACGGAATAGAGGATAACACCCGACTAATCTCGCATAAGATAATTATGCCGATTACAAACACAAGCAACGCCACGAGGGTCTGTGACCAATCTAACGAAGCAAAATAAGGTATATAGATACCTAAATTATCTCCGCCAGACGCAATTGTCAGCAATGTAACTGTCCAAAACAGTTGATTTGCCTTGCTTTGTTCTAATCTTTCAATAATTTCTTCCTCTTCTTCCTCACCTTCTCCAACAAATGCAAAGCGAATCCCTAAATAGATAGGGATTAAACCAAGCAATCCAACCATCCATTCTTCAGGCACGAAATTAACGACATAAGCAGCAACTAAACTCGCCCCTACAAGTAAGCCTGTGCCTAGATATTGCCCCGCATAAATATGCCATTTTTGTTTATTCTGTGATAGCTGTGCAAATAAAATAATTAAAATAATTAAATAATCGATACTGGTAGAAATATAAACACCAATAGCAGATATGATTGTCTGTACCATAAAAAAACTCCTGTATTAGTCAGTAATAAATCAGCAGATTTTAGGGAAGCACAGACACATTAATTTAGCTATCGCTAGTGGGTAATGTCGAACATAGGAAAGCATTTTACTCCTCCTCAAAATGTAGTTACAAAGTAATTTCTAACTGGAATTCGGTGACTACTTCCATGTAAAGTATAACATACTATACTTTACTTCGTAAAGTGTGGGCTCTCCGAGGGGGCTTGCAGACAGCTACTCGGCTTTTCAAGCCGAGTAGCTACGCATCTTTATGGTGTCATTAGCTGATACCATTTGAGGTTTTTGTAGTCCCAAAATTGTGACCGATAAAACCTTTGACATCTGTAACCTCCTCAATCCACTGGTTTTTGTAGTCTCCAAAATTGTGACCGATAAAACCTTAATGAAAAAGCTCTCTGAAAATCAGAGAGCTCCAGTCTTGCTGGATAAACCGTTTATAGACCAGGCGACGAGGCGAAGGTTGTACAAAATTTTAGTGAAACAAAAAAATCTCCCCGAAGGGAGAATATCTGGTTTATTTTACCTTACAGTGCTAGGAACCGTAACCGAAGATTATACTTGAGTATATCGAGGTAAGGTGACAACGCAATGTAAGTGGAAAATAAAGCAGATTAGCGACGAAGTCCTAGAGAGTTGATTAACTCACGGTAACGGTTAACGTCGTTTTTACGCAAGTATGCAAGCAAGTTACGACGGCGACCGATTTTCTTCATCAATCCACGGTAAGTAGCGTGGTCTTTTTTGTGTTGTTTGATGTGTTCGTTAAGGTGGTTGATTTCCCAAGTAAGGACAGCAACTTGAACCTCTACTGAACCTGTATCACCTTCGTGACGTGCATATTGTGCAATGATTTCATTTTTTTTCTCTTTTGAGATTGCCATGATGTTTCTCCTTTTTATTTGGCTTCATCCGAGTGACAGGTTGGCATGCCTGTAACCAAGAAGAAGTTATTTGTCTTTACGACAATCCCTATTCTACCAATAACTAACATCTTTGTCAACAGATTTACTTTCTTTCTCTTTGCTTCACTAACACAATTAAGATTGTCAATTTCTGCTAATATTACCATAGCTGATTATCAACGCCTTTCCAACAAGGAAATTCAAAAAAATCTACAAATATCTTGAAAAATCTCACAATCATGCTATAATAATCCATAGAGACAAGTCACTTAGTC
>CAUQZY010000086.1:0-6171 GCA_963522395.1 uncultured Streptococcus sp. | reverse complement strand
CGTCGATACGGTCAATCTGACCAGCCAGATAAGCTTCGATACGGCTTTCTGCTCGTTTGATGCGTTGCAAGAGTCCGCCCATGCGGATGTCAACTGTATCCAAGCCAAAGACCTTGTTTTCCTTCAACCATTGGTAGCTGAAGAGGGCATGGAAGTCTTCGATTTGGCTTCTGAGTTCTGGTAATTCTTGTCTTGAAATTTCTTGCAGATTGTCCTTATCATCCGTTTGGTAAGCCTGACGAATGCGTCGTCCCACATCCACTTTGCTACTTAAAATAGCATTCAACTGGGCCTGAGTTTCAAAGAGATAAGCATAGTTTCCCGCTTTTTCTTTGATTTTAGCAAGAATCTCAGCTGCCTGAGCGAAGTGTGGTTTGTCCTGTTCAGGAGTCATGTGTCGGTCAAGAATCGGGCAGAGAACATCCTGATAAAATACATAGCGGTTGGGATTTATGCCACTAAGATTGCCTGGTAGATCTGGCAAGAGGTTGGCTAGGTCAATCTGCATGAAGTCCTCAACTGATAGACCTGTATTGGTCTGGAAATGAGCAGACAAACGGTCTAGGTCATTGTGATAGCTGAGTTCTGCCCAGATTTGCAAGCTTGGGAGAATAGAAAACTGGGCTGTTTCCCCACCATTGTCCCCCCAACCCGTCACGATGACTTCTTTGATATCATTGGCACGGCAGGCTTTATTAGCTTCGACTGCGATGAGACGGCTGAAATGGTTATTGGGTGTGAAACCAATCCATTTCCAAGCACCTCCTGCAAAGGTAAGGTCATGGCTAATCTTGTGATGGTTTCGGAAGTTGCGATTGTATTTTTCCTCGCTATCCTGATAATAGTCCCAGTAAACCAAGGTTACACGGTCTTTGAGACGGTCTAGGTAGACACGCGTTTCCTCTGGAATTTCCACATCACGGTCGTACTGACCATCTGTTGACATGAGCTTGAAGAACATATCGCTCCACATCTGGCAGTGGAAACCATATTTGTCAGCAATATCCAGCACGCGCTCCAAGTGTTGGCACATGAGGAGACTACGATCCACAACACCGTTCAGAATCAAGTAGCGTCCCAAACCAACCAAGTGGGCTTCGTCCATCCCGATATTGACCTTGCGAGTCTTCAGTTTAGATAGAGTAGCAAACATGCCATCAATCAAGTTATAAACCTTTTCTTCGCCAATGAGGAGAATGTCCTCTACATCACGGAGCTCCTGCACTTCCTTGACACCCCATTTAACGAAGGCAGACAAGTGGGCCAAGGTCTGGATACATGGCACAAAGGTCATATCAAACTGCTGGGCATAGGATTCGATTTCCTGTAATTCCTCAGCTGAGTAGGCTCCACGGAAATAGCCAAAGTAAGGCTGCCCCTCAATCTGGTAGGTATCTTCCATGTAGAGCTCAAAGGTTGAATAACCCATGAGAGCCAAGACCTCAATCATCTGCTTGGCAGAAGCCACATTCAGCACCGCATTTCGTGAACAGTCTGCCATGTAGGCTAAATCTTCATATGCTGCCTGTTCTTCAATCTCGACCTTGTCAGATTCTGCTAGAGCCGTTGCCAACAAGGACAAGGCACGATAAAGTTGGTGGGGTTTGCGATAAGTTAGTTGATGGCGGCCACCCTCACCCTTGATAGAGATGGAGGCTTGATCAGACTGAGCAACTGCCACTTCTACATCTGGTAGCGAAATGTGCTTTGTCAGCAAGTCGATTGCCTGAGTTTGTTTGGAACTAAGTCCTGTAAATCTTACCATTGATTTTCCTCCTGTAGCCAGTTGACAAGGGCACCGTAAAGATTGGCATCTGCATGATAGGTGCAGGCTTGAATCACTGGAGCAATTGTATATTCTTCATATCTTTCCACAAAGGAGGCAACTGCTTTTTGCACCCCTTTGATAAAATCTGGATTCTGACTGATAGAGCCTCCCAGACTGATGACATCTGGATCAATCAGATACTGAATATTGAGCAAGCCTTGCGCCAGATTACGGTTCATGCGCTCAATGGCTTCTTGACAAAGGGCATTTCCTGCTTCGGCCTCTTGGTAAATCTTGCGACCGTCCCAGTCAGTCTGACCAGATTTTTCAATCACGTAGCGCACCATATTTCCAGTTGACGCTAGTTGCGACCAGTTGTTGAGCTTTTCAGCAGGGGCAAGAGTTGTCATGTAGCCAAATTCCCCACCCAGACCGTGGCGACCTCGATGAAGTCTACCATTGATAATCATAGCTCCGCCAATCCCTGTCCCAATCACGACACAAGCTGCATTTTCAAGTTCTGGATGAGCTAGTAATTCACTGAGTCCAACGCAGTTGGCATCATTTTCTAAATGGATAGGTAGCTGATGATGGGCCAGTGCCTCATACCAAGAAAAGCCATGGATGTAGGGCACCGCACTAAAGCCATCAATCACACCTGTCTCTTGATTGACCGCGCCTGGAACGCTCATAGCAATCCCACTGTAATCCTGCTCTGACAAGCGTTGATCTAGCCAAGCTAGTAAGTCCTCCAAGTTTTCAGGCGTTAGAATGCTTGTCTTATTCAGTATTTTCCCATCAGGAGTCAGACTGGCAAACTTAATCCCAGTCCCTCCGATATCAATCGTTGCAATGGTCATTGTTTTTACCATAAAAAGGGGCGAATCAGCAGTTAGTTCTTACCTTTTCGCCCCTCCTTTCTTTTTATGTTTACTTTTTGAAATTAAATTTCTTCTTTTTTGATTAATTCTGTACGAATTTCTTGTGGAGCCAATAGTCCTGAATGAACTGGATATGGTCGCTCAAGTAGGTCAAGTAAGAGATGTTGACTTTCCGGTACACGTACATTTTCGCTACACATATTGTAGTAACGAAGAACATAGCCTTCTTCATTTTCAGCTACCTTAAAGGTTGTTGGACAGATTTGCGGTATGCTGAGAACAGAATGGCTCAAGAGGCTACCAGTCGCAGCCACGCTTCCTTCTTGTTTAGCAAGCTGAAGGCTGGTAAATGGTGTCTGAAAGGCTTTAGCACGACGATAGGCTGAGAAGCGTTCTTGGGCTTGGTGGCATTCAAGCGCAAATTCGACTTCAAACTCACGCAAACACTGAGCTTCTGGTGTTGGGAAGTAACCCCAGTCACCTAGCTCACCTGAGGCACGCAAAATAGTCACTGCAATGGTGTCGTCTCCAAGGATTTCGTATTCATTCAATCCCTTGTTGGATACAGTCACACCTTTTTCATCGTCATACAGACTAACAAAGGCTTGTTGGTGTTGAGGATTTTCAGGATTTTCCCATGAAGCAGCTGGTTTGTTTGGTCGTGTCACCACCTCATAGATGCTTTCAGAATCATTGCTTGGACGCGTGTTGTGAGTCTTAACCAAAAGACGGATACGGTGGTCTTTGGCAGTGTTAGTAAAGCGAGTCTTGCAACGGATTTGTGGATTGTCGACAAAGACAGTCATCTCAGTTTCCAGAGGAATACTTGTCAATTCTTCTGAACGTCCAGCATCACGCTTCATAAACTCGATGATGCCTTTTTGCTCTTCTTCTAGTTTTTCATCCGCACTGACAGGCACAGTCAATTCATGTTTGAGCAAAATCTTAGCGTAGCGAGCTGTGTTTTCCAAGACCTCGTAGCCCTTAAGCTCTGCATAGATTGGCTCTATTCCTTTTGGTTGGAAATAGATATACTCGTTTCCGATGTCACCACGGTCTTCGAAGCGGATAAAATCTTCATAGGCTTCGTGAGTTGTCTTGTCATAAACTGTGATATTGTCATCCACACTCACCGTTACAAATGGCGTATCAATTACTCCATTTTGGTAAATACCGTCGCGGTGTTCTTGTTCTCCTTCCAGCAATTGGAAGGTTGTCCAAGAAAGCGGTGCTAGGTGAACTGGAATAGTCACGCGCACTTGGCGAGCGATACGAGCTTGGCGGAACTTATCTTTTGGTAAATCGTACTCAAAATTAGCTCCGAGGTCTTCAATTTTAGCCTCTACAGGACGCCCATCCAAGTCCTCCACACGGTAGCTTGGCAAGGTCAAGGCTGCCATCTTCTTGTAGCCTTCGGTTGGGTGCAATTCCTTGAAATCACAAGTCGCTACATCAACCACTGTGCTGACAGTATCAACCTTATCATGCAAGCCTGTGTTAATGACAGTAAAGAGATAGTCGCTCTGAGCTTCGTGAGTTGCAATTTTGCCCTTCCACTCGTTAAGAAGATTGGTCTTAACAAAGTTTCCTACTTGATTGACCTTGGCAAAACGAGTTTCCATCTCGCGGTGAACTTCGTCCACGCTACAACCACAGATGCTATCATGTGGCGCATTCTGCAAAAGAGTTTTCCAAGCATAGGTCAACTGATCCTTGTGGTTGTGGCCACCAGTGATAATTGTCAAGGGTTCTACAACTTGTTCTAGTAGGTTGCTATTTTCTTGGAAGGCTTGTTTGAGATAAATACGAGATGAAGAAGTGTTAGCAAGTGTGTACCAGCCATCTGTTTCCTGACTGGTCAACTCACCTGTAACCGTTGATAACTGCTCTGGAAGCGCACCTTCCACAGCTTGAACATATTCGTCAAAGGAACTATGAACAAAGGTTACATCTGGGAAGAGTTCATTTGCCACACGAATGGCTTCACTCAGATTTTTCTGAACAGGCTGATGGTCACAGCCGTTCATCATCAACCATTGGTTGGTCGAAGCGTAGTCACGCACGTCTGCCAATTTTTGTTTCCAGAAGCTCAAGGCCTCGTCTTTATCAACTGGAATTTCATTCCCATTACTGTACCAGTTGGCAAAGAGAATCCCCAGGACACGACTACCATCTGCACCCTGCCAGTACATTTCTGAAAACTGAGAAGTGAACTGCTCATCTTCGAGGACTTGGTTGTCAAATCCAATCGGCTTCACACCACGACCAAAAGCTGCCACATGAATGCCTGATTTTTGAAGAATTTGAGGCGCTTGTCCCATATTTCCAAAGGTATCTGGGAAGTAGCCAATTTGAGTAGATTTGCCCCATTTTGCAGTTTCTTGCTGACCAATAAGAGTATTGCGGACATTGGCTTCACTTGAAATCAAGTAGTCATCCTGCAAGATGTAAAATGGACCAATCTTCAATTTTCCTTCGTCAATGTACCGTTGGACTTTGTCGCGATTTTCAGGGCGAATCTCCAAGTAGTCATCAAGGACAATGGTTTGGCCATCCAAGTGGAAGCTCTTGAACTCAGGGTCATTTTCAAAGAGATCAAAGAGATTATCAAACAATTCCACCAACTGCATACGGTGGCTTTCAAAAGGCAAGTACCACTCACGATCCCAGTGACTATGTGAGATAATATGTACGACAACATTTTCCATGAAGTAAAACCTCATTCTAAATTTAAATTTTTATTGTTAACGTTTTAAATGTAAAGGTGTGATTCTTTCCAAGAATCATTTGCGCTAAAGCGTGTTCTTTAGCGAATGTCCAAGTAATCCAAGACCAACTCACAGAACATCATGTTGGCCCAAGAGAACCATTCGCGTGAGTAGAGGGTCGGATCATCTACGTGGAAGCTTTCGTGCATAACACCTGTTCCACCATCACAAGCAACCAGCTGATCTAGCAAGAATTTTTTCTCAGCTTTATCTGTAGCTGTCAAGCCTTGGATAGACAGGGCGATTGGCCAGATATAGCGATAGAAGGTATGAGAACTTCCGAGACCGCTAGCGTATTCTCCTTGGTAGAAGTAGGGATTTTCAAGGCTCAGAATGGTGCGACGAGTTGCTTGATACACTTCATCATCGACCGAACAGTAGCCCAGATAAGGCGCAGCCAACAAACTTGGTACATTTGGATCATCCATAATGCTAGCATTTCCTAGACCATCGACTTCAAAAGCGTAAATCTTTTCACCCTTGCTGTTGGTGGTGTAGGCGTAGCTTTCTATTCCTTCTTGGATTTCAGACTGGAGGCGCTTGGCATCAGCAATAATACTCTCGCTATCAGCTAGGTCTAGTTCTGCAAAGATTTCTTGCACGTAACCCAAGACTACTACTGCAAACATATTGGACGGAATCAAGTAGCTATACTGGCAGCAATCATCACTTGGACGGAAGGCTGACCAAGTCATACCAGTCACTGCAAAATCAGGTCCAAAGCCATCATTTACCAAGGTGTCTTCCTTGCGGT
>CAUQZY010000085.1:0-6212 GCA_963522395.1 uncultured Streptococcus sp. | reverse complement strand
AAAATACGGTCATTAGCCTGATGAAGTAGCAGATAATCCAAGTCTGTCGCCTCTACAGGAGATTCTTCAATAGTCTGTTTGATAGATTTGGCTACATCTCGAATGGCAAAATCAAAGACCGCGCGTCCATCCATCTTCAAAAATGAGTCTGCATTTTCTTGATCTGAAAATGGAGAATGCAGGCCTGAATGTCCATAGATCAGACACTCGCTACGACTTCCATCGCTATTGAGACTCTCGGCCAAGAAATGCTCTTGCTCGCTAGCTTCTAGCAAGACACCACCAGCACCATCTCCAAACAACACAGCTGTTGATCGGTCCGACCAATCGACTGCTTTAGAGAGGGTTTCACTACCAATCACCAAGCCTTTTTGAAAGCGACCAGAAGAGATAAACTTTTCAGCAGTTGAAAGAGCAAATACAAATCCACTGCAAGCTGCTGTTAGGTCAAAAGCAAAAGCCTTATTAGCACCAATATTAGCTTGAACACGAGCAGCTGTAGAGGGCATCATCGAATCTGGAGTAATGGTAGCTAGGATGATAAAATCCAACTCCTCTCCTGTGATTCCAGCTTTTGCCATCAGTTTCTTAGCAACCTCTGTAGCCAAATCACTAGTAGATTCTGTTCTTGAAATATGCCTTTGTCGTATTCCCGTCCGACTTGAAATCCACTCATCATTGGTATCCATAATCTGAGCCAAATCATGATTTGTAATCACTTGCTCTGGTACATAATGAGCAACCTGGCTTATTTTTGCAAAAGCCATTATTTCAAATCCTCCAAAAATTGATAAAGATTGGTCAAACCTTTGCTCATAACATCAATTTCTTCCTTACTCATACCATCAATGATTTTTTCAACCATTGTCTTGTGGAAACGTTTATGTAGTCTATGAACCAAGCGACCCTTCTTTGTCAAATGTAGATGCACCACACGACGATCCTGCTCTGAGCGAATGCGTTCAATGTAACCCTTGCGTTCAAGATTATTCAAACTCGTCGTAACCGTCCCAAGAGTCACCATCAACTCTTTCGACACTTGACTTGGTGTCACATCTGGAACTTTTCCAATCACATCAATCGTATGCATTTCTTTGATGGAGATATCCTTGAAACGACTACCCCTCAAGCTAACTTCCTCTATAACGAGGACATTGTTAAATATAGATGTTAAATATTCATTAATACGTTGGTAGTCCAATTTCTTTTCCCCTCTTCTCAAAAAAACTTTCAAAATCAAAACATTTGACAAGGGAATTATATCAAACTTCAAAGAATGGTGCAAGTATTTTCTATTTTCCTGTGAATTTAGGTCTTCTTCTCTCCGAATGAGCCCGAACTCCCTCTTTGAAATCCTCTGTTTGCGCGAGAGACTCTTGGATATTCAATTCCAAAGTAGCATAATCTTGCCAATCTTTAAATTGGCTCTCCCAAACCAACTTTTTAATGGCAGCATAGGAATTAGCTGACCCACGTCTCAATTTTTTAAGAAGCTGTTCTCTCGTCTTTTCAAGTTTATCAGCTTCAGAAACGCGGTAAACTAGCCCCCACTCCAGAGCTTTATCTGCGGTCAAAGCCTCACCTGTCATGGCTAATTGAGCAGCACGCGTCACACCGATACTGCGGCTCAAGAGATAAATCCCACCTGCATCTGGAGCCAAACCAACCCCAACAAAGGCTTGGATAAACTTAGCCTTATCCGTTGCAAGACAGAAATCCGCAGCAACAGCCATATTCGCTGCGGCACCTGCAACAGCCCCGTCAACTTCCATCAAAACAGGCTTTGCAATTTGCTTGATTTTATAAGAAATAGCATTGACTAGTTCTGCAATTTTCGTCAATGATGGAATATCATCCTCATCTACTGCACGCTTCATCTCTACTAAATCTCCCCCAACTGAGAAAACTTTGCCATTCGCATTGATTAAGATAAAATGCACAGCTGGATCCTCTTCCGCCAGAGTCAAGGCTTCTAAAATCTCCTCACACATAGGGATATGAAAACCATTCGCGACCTCAGGACGATTTAAGGTAAGGATTGCCAAGTCCTCTTCAAGCTGATAAATAATGTGTTCCATCAGGGCTCCTTTTTATTTCGTAAGCTGTTTAAATTATTTTATTATCAAAGTATATCTTTTTTAGGAGCAGAAAGCAAGAAAAAATCGGCTGAAAGTGTCTCAGCCGATTAAGAAGACTCGCTTTATCCTAGAAAGCATCTCATTTTCTTCATTGAAAAAAGGTTTTCTTTCTGCTATAATCGTATAAAATACTTACTTTAGGAGTTCTTATGAAAGTTGTTAAATTTGGAGGTAGCTCTCTTGCCTCTGCTGGTCAATTAGAAAAAGTTTTAAACATCGTAAAAAGCGATCCAGAGCGTCGTTTTGTAGTCGTTTCTGCGCCTGGTAAACGCAATGCTGAAGATACTAAGGTTACGGATGCCTTGATTAAATACTACCGCGACTATGTTGCTGGTAACGATATTAGCAAGAGCCAAAACTGGATTATCGACCGCTATGCAGCTATGGTTAGTGAACTAGGTCTTAAACCAACTGTGCTAGAAAAAATTTCAAAAAGTATTCGCGCCTTAGCTACTCTTCCTATCGAAGAAAACGAATTTCTCTACGATACTTTCCTAGCAGCCGGTGAAAACAACAATGCCAAATTGATTGCTGCCTATTTTAACCAAAACGGTATCGATGCACGCTATGTTCACCCTAGAGAAGCTGGTATTGTGGTCACAAGTGAACCCGGTCACGCTCGCATCATTCCATCAAGTTATGACAAGATTGAAGAATTGACAAATGCAAATGAAGTCCTTGTCATTCCTGGTTTCTTTGGAGTTACCAAGGAAAATCAAATCTGTACCTTCTCACGTGGAGGCTCTGATATTACAGGTTCTATCATTGCTGCAGGGGTTAAAGCTGATCTCTATGAAAACTTTACGGATGTTGATGGTATCTTTGCAGCTCACCCAGGAATTATCCACCAACCACACTCTATTCCTGAGCTAACCTACCGTGAAATGCGCGAGTTGGCCTATGCAGGATTCTCAGTTCTTCATGACGAGGCACTTCTTCCTGCCTACCGTGGAAAAATTCCTCTGGTTATCAAGAATACCAACAATCCTGACCATCCAGGTACCCGTATCGTTCTAAAACACAGTAGTGATGAATTTCCAGTAGTGGGAATTGCCGGTGATTCTGACTTTGTCAGCATCAACATGTCGAAATACCTCATGAACCGTGAGGTTGGATTCGGACGCAAGGTTCTACAAATCCTTGAAGATCTTAACATCGGTTGGGAACATATGCCAACAGGTATCGACGATCTTTCAATCATCCTCCGTTCTCGCGAACTAACTCCTATCAAGGAAGAAGAAATCCTTCGTCAGTTGGTTCAAAAGGCTGAAGTAGACCATGCAGAAATCGAACACGACCTTTCAATCATTATGATTGTTGGTGAAAAGATGAAGAGCCATATCGGAGTAACTGCTACTGCGACACGTGCTCTATCTGAAAATAAGATCAACATCCAGATGATGTCTCAAGGTTCTAGTGAAGTATCTATTATGTTTGTTGTCCATAAGGACCAAGAGAAAGCAGCTATTAAAGCCCTCTACAATGCCTTTTTCGGTGAAAGTAAGGAAGACTAAGCATGGCTCAATCTCTTAACAAAACAGTGCTCCTCAATACAACAGGCACTTCCTACCTCTCTATAGCTGGGAAAGTTGGGAAATTTCTTGTCGGAGATCAGGCTCTGGAATTTTACCCAGATGTCAATGTCGAACAATTTATCCAGATTCCTTGGAGCCATATCAACCAGATTGGAGCCAATGTCACTGGACGCAAAATCAGTCGCCACTTCGAAGTCTTTACAGACAGAGGAAAATTCCTCTTTGCTTCAAAAGACTCAGGTGCTATTCTTAAAATTGCTCGCGAAAAACTGGGCAATGACAAGGTCGTCAAACTTCCGACCCTGATTCAGACCATTAGTCAAAAATTTAAAAATCTATTTGCAAAAAAGTAGAAACTTTAGTATAATCATAGCAACGGATAAGTAGGTTATCTTCTTCTTTCAGAAAGTCTGCGGATGCTGCGAGCAGATAGGAGGGATAGGTGAAATTCTACCGTTAGTAACAATTACATACACAATCAAGTGCACACCTGTGAAGTTGGATGGAACCGTGGCCCTGCCACTCCAACGCTTTGTCAGGTGTGCTTTTTTCATAAAGGAGTTCTTATGTTAGATATCAAACGTATTCGTACAGACTTTGATGCTGTCGCAGAAAAATTGGCTACACGTGGTGTAGATGCTGCTATCTTGAACGAGATGAAAGAAATCGATGCTAAACGTCGTGACATCTTGGTCAAGGTTGAAACTCTCAAAGCAGAACGTAACACAGTTTCTGCTGAGATTGCCCAAGCCAAGCGCAACAAGGAAAATGCAGATGACAAGATTGCTGCCATGCAAACTCTATCTGCTGAAGTCAAAGCCTTGGATGCTGAATTGGCAGAAATCGATGCTAAATTAACAGAATTTACCACTACTCTTCCAAATATCCCAGCTGACAGCGTTCCTGTTGGGGCTGACGAAGATGACAATGTGGAAGTTCGCCGTTGGGGTACTCCACGCGAGTTCGATTTCGAGCCAAAAGCTCACTGGGATCTTGGTGAAGATCTTGGTATCCTTGACTGGGAACGCGGTGGTAAGGTAACGGGTGCTCGCTTCCTATTCTATAAAGGACTCGGTGCTCGTTTGGAACGTGCTCTCTATAACTTTATGTTGGATGAGCATGGTAAAGAAGGCTATACTGAAGTCATCACACCTTACATGGTTAACCACGATTCTATGTTTGGTACTGGTCAATATCCAAAATTCAAGGAAGATACTTTTGAATTGAGCGACAGCAATTATGTTCTTATTCCTACAGCTGAAGTTCCTCTGACAAACTACTACCGTGATGAAATCCTTGACGGTAAAGACCTGCCAATCTACTTCACTGCTATGAGTCCTTCATTCCGTTCTGAGGCTGGTTCTGCTGGTCGTGATACTCGTGGCTTGATTCGTTTGCACCAATTCCACAAGGTTGAAATGGTTAAATTTGCCAAACCAGAAGAATCTTACGAAGAATTGGAAAAAATGACAGCCAACGCTGAAAACATTCTTCAAAAACTCAACCTTCCATACCGTGTCGTTGCTCTCTCTACTGGAGATATGGGCTTCTCAGCTGCTAAGACTTACGACTTGGAAGTATGGATTCCAGCGCAAAACAATTACCGTGAAATCTCAAGCTGTTCAAATACAGAAGATTTCCAAGCCCGTCGTGCCCAAATCCGTTACCGTGATGAAGCAGATGGCAAGGTTAAATTGCTCCATACCTTGAACGGTTCTGGACTTGCAGTTGGACGTACAGTGGCTGCTATTCTTGAAAACTACCAAAATGAAGATGGTTCTGTGACCATCCCAGAAGCACTTCGTCCATACATGGGTGGAGCTGAAGTTATCAAACCATAAAAAATAAGGTTTAGCTATTTCTAGCTAGACCTTTTTTCGTAACCAAATCAGATAAGTGCCCAATACAAAGAATAAAATAGTTAGGCATATAATAGTTTCAGCCAAGACCAGATAATCCAGAAATGGAAGTTTCAAGATTCCCTGAGACATCTTGAGCGAGGTAGCTGTGATAATGGTTGGAAAAGTAAGGGCTGAGAAGGCTGGTTGAAAGCCTTGTTTTAAAATATTGGGCAGGCGAGTTAAAACAAAGAAAAAGAAGAATTGAGAAGCCAAGATCATGACAATCAAGACCCAAGTCGGCAGGCTGGCACCTCCAACTCGAATCAGTGAGGCCAAGAGTAGGGAAAATGGAGCACAGTAGATTCCTTCTTGTCCAAGCATGGCTAGTGGAAGCGGATGTTTCTTTAAATCACTATAAATAAGGGGATAGAGATAGAAGGTTAGGAGAAAACCAAAACTCAAGGTCGCATAGGCAATTTCGATGATACCTACAAGTGGATAGGTCAAGGCTGCCACTGCTATCCCCACATAAAGCACCGTCCAGCTTGGAGTCGCATTGACTCTCTTACATGGATAGGCAAACTTAATGGTAAAACCAGCAATCAAGGCCACATCCAAGAGAAATGAAAACCACCAGAGTCCTTGCGCTACCAAAGGAAGATGAGGGAAGACGCGAAAGACATAAGTCGATAAAATCA
>CAUQZY010000084.1:0-6258 GCA_963522395.1 uncultured Streptococcus sp. | reverse complement strand
AAGAATTTCTAGATCCTTACATTCAAGCTGTTGGTGAGTTAAAGATTAAACTTCGCGGTATTCGTAAGCAATATCGTAAACAAAATAAGCATTCTCCGATTGAGTTTGTGACTGGTCGAGTCAAGCCAATTGAAAGTATCAAGGAAAAAATGGCTCGACGTGGTATTACTTATGCGACATTAGAACACGATTTACAGGATATTGCTGGTTTGCGTGTGATGGTCCAGTTTGTAGATGACGTTAAGGAAGTAGTGGAAATTTTGCGTAAACGTCAGGATATGCGGATCGTACAGGAGCGAGATTACATTACTCATCGAAAGGCTTCAGGCTACCGTTCCTATCATGTGGTAGTAGAATATATGGTTGACACCATCAATGGAGCCAAGACCATTTTAGCAGAAATTCAAATTCGTACTTTGGCTATGAATTTTTGGGCAACGATAGAACATTCTCTCAACTACAAGTACCAAGGGGATTTCCCAGAGGAGATTAAGAAACGACTGGAAATTACTGCCAAAATTGCTCATCAGTTGGATGAAGAAATGGGTAAAATTCGAGATGATATCCAGGAAGCCCAGGCTCTTTTTGATCCTTTGAGTAGAAAATTAAATGACGGTGTAGGAAACAGTGACGATACAGATGAAGAATACAGGTAAACGAATTGACCTGATAGCTAATAGAAAACCGCAGAGTCAAAGGGTTTTGTATGAATTGCGAGATCGTTTGAAGAGAAATCAGTTTATACTCAATGATACCAATCCAGATATCGTTATTTCCATTGGTGGGGATGGCATGCTCTTGTCGGCCTTTCATAAGTACGAAAACCAGCTTGACAAGGTACGCTTTATTGGTGTTCACACTGGACATTTGGGCTTCTATACGGACTATCGTGATTTTGAGTTGGACAATCTAGTGACTAATTTACAGCTAGATACTGGAGCAAGAGTCTCTTACCCTGTTCTAAATGTGAAGGTCTTTCTTGAAAATGGTGAAGTGAAGATCTTCAGAGCATTAAATGAAGCCAGCATCCGCAGGTCTGATCGAACCATGGTGGCGGATGTTGTGATTAACGGTGTTCCCTTTGAACGTTTTCGTGGAGATGGGCTAACAGTTTCGACACCGACTGGTAGTACAGCCTATAACAAATCACTTGGCGGAGCTGTTTTACACCCTACCATTGAAGCTCTTCAGTTGACGGAAATTGCCAGCCTTAATAATCGTGTTTATAGAACGCTGGGCTCTTCCATTATTGTTCCTAAGAAGGATAAGATTGAACTCATTCCAACGAGAAACGATTACCATACTATTTCGGTTGACAATAGCGTTTATTCTTTCCGTAATATTGAGCGTATTGAGTATCAAATCGACCATCATAAGATTCACTTTGTGGCATCACCAAGCCATACCAGTTTCTGGAATCGTGTTAAGGATGCTTTTATCGGCGAGGTGGACGAATGAGGTTTGAATTTATCGCAGATGAGCATGTCAAGGTTAAGACCTTCTTAAAAAAGCACGAGGTTTCTAAGGGGCTGCTAGCTAAGATTAAGTTTCGAGGCGGAGCTATTCTGGTCAATGATCAACCACAAAATGCGACGTATCTATTGGATATTGGAGACCGAGTTATCATCGATATTCCTGCTGAGGAAGGCTTTGAAACTCTAGAAGCTATCGAGCGCCCACTGGATATTCTCTATGAGGATGACCATTTTCTAGTCTTGAATAAACCCTATGGAGTGGCTTCTATTCCTAGTGTCAATCACTCCAATACCATTGCCAATTTTATCAAGGGTTACTACGTCAAGCAAAATTATGAAAATCAGCAGGTTCACATTGTGACCAGACTTGATAGAGATACTTCTGGCTTGATGCTTTTTGCCAAGCATGGCTATGCCCATGCACGATTAGACAAGCAGTTGCAGAAAAAGTCTATCGAGAAACGCTATTTTGCTTTGGTTAAAGGTGATGGATACTTGGAGCCAGAGGGGGAAATTATTGCTCCGATTGCGCGTGATGAAGACTCTATTATCACCAGACGGGTGGCTAAAGGTGGAAAGTATGCCCATACATCCTACAAGATTGTAGCTTCTTATGGAAATATTCACCTGATAGATATTCGTTTGCATACTGGACGAACCCACCAAATTCGAGTCCATTTTTCTCATATTGGTTTTCCTTTGTTGGGAGATGATTTGTACGGAGGTAGTCTGGACGACGGTATTCAACGTCAGGCCCTGCATTGCCATTACCTATCCTTTTATCATCCATTTTTAGAACAGGACTTGCAGTTATCAAGTCCCTTGCCGGATGATTTCAGTAACCTTATTAAACAGTTATCAACTAATACTCTATAAAAACTGTTTCAGAGTATAATTATTATCTTAAAGGAGAAAACTCATGGAAGTTTTTGAAAGTCTCAAAGCCAACTTGGTTGGTAAAAATGCTCGTATCGTTCTCCCTGAAGGGGAAGAACCTCGTATTCTTCAAGCGACTAAACGCCTGGTAAAAGAAACAGAAGTGATTCCTGTTTTGCTTGGAAATCCTGAAAAAATTAAAATTTATCTTGAAATCGAAGGTATCGAAGATGGTTATGAAGTCATCGATCCTCAACACTATGATAAATTTGAAGAAATGGTTGCTGCCTTGGTGGAGCGTCGCAAGGGCAAAATGTCTGAAGAAGATGCACGCAAGGTTTTGGTTGAAGATGTCAACTATTTTGGTGTTATGTTGGTTTACTTGGGCTTGGTTGATGGAATGGTATCTGGAGCTATTCACTCAACAGCTTCAACAGTTCGTCCAGCCCTACAAATCATCAAAACTCGTCCAAATGTGACTCGTACTTCAGGTGCCTTCCTCATGGTTCGTGGTACGGAACGTTATCTGTTCGGAGACTGTGCCATCAATATCAATCCTGATGCAGAAGCCTTGGCTGAAATTGCGATTAATTCAGCAATCACAGCTAAGATGTTTGGAATCGAGCCTAAAATTGCTATGCTAAGCTATTCTACTAAAGGTTCAGGATTTGGAGAAAGCGTTGATAAGGTTGTTGAAGCAACTAAAATTGCTCATGACTTGCGCCCTGACCTTGAAATCGATGGGGAATTGCAATTTGATGCAGCCTTTGTTCCAGAAACTGCAGCTCTGAAAGCTCCTGGAAGTACGGTAGCTGGTCAAGCAAATGTCTTCATCTTCCCAGGTATCGAGGCAGGAAATATCGGATACAAGATGGCTGAACGTCTTGGTGGTTTTGCGGCTGTTGGACCTGTTTTGCAAGGTTTGAACAAGCCAGTTAACGACCTTTCTCGTGGATGTAATGCAGATGATGTTTACAAGTTGACCCTTATCACAGCAGCCCAAGCTGTTCATCAATAAGATTTAGTCCTCTTTCCCTTGGGAAGAGGTTTTTTATACTCAATGAAAATCAAAGAGCAAACTAGGAAACTAGCCGCAGGCTGCTCAAAGCACTGCTTTGAGGTTGTAGATAAGACTGACGGAGTCAGTTACATATATAATCCAAGGCGACGTTGACGTGGTTTGAAGAGATTTTCGAAGAGTATTAATACTAGGAAAAGGACAGTTAGAATCTTCTGTGTTATACTAGAGATATGTTAGATTTGAAAGAATACGGTATCGTCATGTGGACTGAAGAGAAGATCATTTCTTTTCGCGAGAAACTTCTTGCTTGGTATGATGAAAATAAGCGAGATTTACCGTGGCGTAGAAGTAAAAATCCTTATCACATCTGGGTATCTGAAATTATGCTCCAGCAGACTAGGGTGGATACAGTTATTCCTTATTATGAACGATTCTTAGACTGGTTTCCAACAGTGGAAAGTTTGGCAACAGCGCCTGAGGAGCGTTTACTGAAGGCTTGGGAAGGTTTGGGTTATTATTCTCGAGTTCGTAATATGCAGGCTGCAGCCCAGCAGATTATGACTGACTTTGGTGGCCAATTTCCAAACACCTATGAAGGAATTTCCAGCTTGAAAGGAATTGGACCTTATACTGCAGGAGCCATTTCTAGTATTGCTTTTAACTTGCCTGAGCCAGCTGTAGATGGTAATGTTATGCGTGTTTTGGCCCGTCTGTTCGAAGTCAACCATGATATTGGGATTCCAAGTAATCGAAAAATTTTTCAGGCAATGATGGAAATCTTGATTGACCCAGAACGGCCAGGTGACTTTAATCAAGCCTTGATGGACTTAGGGTCTGATATTGAGGCTCCTGTAAATCCTAGGCCAGAAGAGAGTCCAGTGAAGGACTTTAGTGCGGCATATCAGAATGGCACAATGGACCGTTATCCAATCAAGGCTCCCAAGAAAAAGCCTGTTCCAATTTATCTTAAAGCCTTGGTGGTCAAAAATACTCAAGGACAATTTTTACTTGAAAAAAATGAAAGCGAAAAGCTCTTGGCTGGTTTTTGGCATTTCCCCTTGATAGAAGTAGATGAGTTTCCGCAAGAGGAGCAGTTTGACCTCTTCCATCAGGTTGCGGAAGAAAACGTGAACTTTGGTCCAAGTCCAGATGAGAGTTTCCAGCAGGACTATGACTTAGAAGTTGATTGGCTTGATGTTTATTTTGAGACTGTCAAGCATGTCTTTAGTCATCGCAAATGGCATGTTCAAATTGTAGCAGGTCAGGTAAGTGACTACCATGATTTTTCAGATAGGGAAGTTCGCTGGCTTTCACCAGAAGAGTTTAAGAATTATCCACTTGCCAAACCCCAACAAAAAATCTGGCAGGCCTATGCAAAAGCCAAGTTAGACAGTAGCAAAGACTAGCTATTGTGTCTTCTTGTTATTTTTTTGGTATAATAGTAGAGAAAAAGGTGAACATATGAAAAAAATATTAATTGTAGATGATGAAAAACCAATCTCGGATATTATCAAGTTTAATATGACCAAGGAAGGTTACGAGGTTGTAACTGCTTTTAATGGTCGTGAAGCATTAGAGCAATATGAAGCAGAGCAACCAGATATTATTATTTTGGATTTAATGCTTCCAGAAATTGATGGTTTAGAAGTTGCGAAGGCTATTCGCAAGACGAGTAGTGTGCCTATTATCATGCTTTCAGCTAAGGATAGCGAATTTGATAAGGTTATCGGTTTGGAGCTTGGAGCAGATGACTATGTGACAAAACCCTTCTCAAATCGTGAGTTGCAGGCGCGTGTTAAAGCTCTTCTTCGTCGTTCTCAGCCTATACCAGTAGATGAGCAGGAAGCAGATAGCAAACCACAGCCTATCCAAATTGGGGATTTAGAAATTGTACCAGATGCCTACGTGGCTAAAAAATATGGTGAAGAACTAGATTTAACTCACCGTGAATTTGAACTCTTGTACCACTTGGCTTCTCATATCGGTCAAGTGATTACACGCGAACACTTGCTTGAAACGGTCTGGGGTTACGACTATTTCGGAGATGTTCGAACAGTCGACGTAACTATCAGACGTTTGCGTGAGAAGATTGAAGATACACCAAGTCGTCCAGAGTATATTCTAACACGTCGTGGTGTTGGTTATTATATGAGAAATAATGATTAAACTAATTAAAGACACAGTTTTAACTAGTGATTTTATCTTTGTCCTCATTCTACTTGGCTTTATTTTAGTTGTGACTTTGCTTTTACTAGAAAATCGTCGGGATAATATTCGGCTGAAGAAAATCAATCAAAAGGTAAAGGACTTAATTGCAGGAGATTATTCTCAGGTATTAGATATGCAGGGGAGCTCTGAAATTACTAATATTACTAATAATCTCAATGATTTATCAGAAGTAATCCGCTTGACTCAAGAAAATTTGGAACAAGAGAGTAAACGATTGCATAGTATCCTCTCTTACATGACAGATGGAGTCCTTGCGACCAATCGTCGTGGTAAGATTACCATGATTAATGACATGGCTAAGAAACAGCTAGGTGTTCAGAAAGAAGATGTTCTTAATAAAAGTATTCTAGAATTGCTTAAGATTGAAGATGACTATGAACTTCGTGATTTGATTACTCAAATTCCCGAGCTTATGATTGATTCCCAGGATCAAAATGGTGAATATCTGAGTCTTCGTGTACGTTTTGCTTTGATCCGTCGTGAGTCTGGCTTTATCTCTGGTTTGGTTGCTGTTTTACACGATACGACGGAGCAGGAGAAGGAAGAGCGCGAACGGAGGCTCTTTGTTTCCAACGTTAGTCATGAGCTACGGACTCCTCTAACTAGTGTGAAATCTTATCTTGAAGCCTTGGATGAAGGAGCCTTATCAGAACCTGT
>CAUQZY010000083.1:0-6267 GCA_963522395.1 uncultured Streptococcus sp. | reverse complement strand
GTTTGCAGGCTGTGCGCCAGTTGCACTACCGCGTGATTACAGAGACTGGTTTGACAACGGCAGATGAGATGCTTTATCCGTCAAATCTGGTCTTGGTAGATGATTTGGTCAGCTACCATGCTGTTGGGGCTCGTTCTGTGGAAGACCAAGAGCACCGTTTTGTGGCCTCAGGGATTGATGCACCAGTCGGAATGAAAAATCCAACCTCTGGAAATCTGGGTGTCATGTTTAATGGCATCTATGCCGCTCAGAACAAACAGACCTTCCTCTTCCATGGTCAAGAAGTTGAGACTTCAGGAAATTCTTTAGCCCACGTCATCCTTCGTGGTGCAGTTAATGAATATGGGAAAAATGAGCCTAACTTCTACTATGAAACTTTGTTAAATGCCATTGAGCGCTATGAAGCCATGGGACTTGAAAATCCCTTTATCCTCATTGATACCAACCATGATAATTCTGGCAAGCAATATATGGAACAGATTCGAATTGTCCGTCAGACCTTGCAAAATCGTGATTGGAATGAGAAGATTAAAAAGACAGTTCGAGGCTTTATGATTGAATCTTACCTAGCAGATGGTCGTCAAAACCAACCAGAGGTCTTTGGATGTTCCATTACCGATCCTTGCCTAGGTTGGGAAAATACAGAGGCCTTGGTAGAAGAAATCTATGCTACCTTGACAAAATAAGTGAAAAGGATGGAGTTGGGGGAATCTCAACTCCTTTTGATGAGAATGATAGTTGGACACGGAATTGACATCGAAGAATTGGCTTCGATAGAAAGCGCAGTTACACGACATGAAGGATTTGCTAAGCGCGTGCTGACCGCTAAGGAAATGGAGCGGTTTAACAGTCTTAAAGGGCGCAGACAAATCGAATATTTGGCAGGTCGCTGGTCGGCTAAGGAGGCCTTTTCCAAGGCTATGGGAACTGGTATTGGGAAACTCGCTTTTCATGATTTGGAAGTCTTGAACAATGAGCGCGGGGCGCCTTATTTTAGTCAGTCACCATTTTCAGGAAAGATTTGGCTGTCTATCAGCCATACAGATCAGTTTGTGACAGCCAGTGTCATTTTGGAGGAAAATCATGAAAGCTAGTCCACATAGACCGACCAAGGCTCTGATTCATCTGGGAGCTATTCGACACAATATTCAGCAAATGGGGGCTCATATCCCTGAAGGAACTCTCAAGTGGGCTGTGGTCAAAGCCAATGCCTATGGGCATGGGGCTGTTTCCGTTGCCAAGGCAATTCAAGATGATGTTGATGGCTTTTGCATTTCCAATATCGATGAAGCCATTGAACTCAGGCAAGCTGGACTCAGCAAGCGAATCCTCATTTTAGGAGTTTCTGAAATCGAAGCTGTTTCTCTTGCTAAAGAATACGACATCACCTTGACTGTGGCTGGACTGGAGTGGGTTCAAGTACTCTTAGATAAGGAAGCTGACCTAACTGGATTGACAGTCCACCTTAAGATTGACTCAGGCATGGGACGGATTGGTTTTCGAGAGGCTAGTGAAGCTGAGCAGGCTCAAGACTTGCTCCAACAACATGGTGCTCATGTTGAGGGGATTTTTACCCACTTTGCTACTGCTGATGAAGAATCAGATGACTACTTTAATGAGCAGTTAGAACGGTTTAAAACCATTCTGTCAAGTATGAAAGATCTTCCAGAGCTGATACATGCTAGCAATTCTGCAACGACTCTGTGGCATGCAGATACCATTTTTAACGCGGTTCGTATGGGAGATGCTATGTATGGTTTAAACCCAAGCGGAGAGGTTTTGGACTTGCCCTATGACTTGACTCCAGCCTTGACCTTGGAGTCTGCTCTGGTTCATGTTAAGACAGTTCCAGCTGGAGCTTGTATGGGCTACGGAGCAACCTATCAGGCAGATAGCGAGCAAGTCATTGCGACGGTGCCAATCGGCTATGCGGATGGTTGGACACGAGACATGCAGAATTTCTCCGTCTTGGTAGATGGGCAAGCCTGCCCAATCGTCGGGCGGGTTTCGATGGACCAAATCACTATTCGTCTGCCTAAGCTTTATCCCTTAGGAACAAAGGTGACCTTGATTGGTTCCAACAGGGGCAAGGAAATCACAGCTACTCAGGTAGCGACCTACCGTGGAAGCATTAACTATGAGGTGGTTTGTCTCCTCAGCGATCGCATTCCGAGAGAATATGATTAAAAAAGAAAGGAGTGGAGCATGAATCTACATCAAGCCTTGCATGTCTTACCTGGTGTGGGACCAAAGTCAGCAGAAAAATACGCCAAACTAGGAATTGAAAACTTGCAAGACCTCTTGCTCTACTTTCCTTTCCGTTATGAAGACTTCAAAACCAAGCAGGTTCTGGAGCTAGAAGACGGTGAAAAGGCTGTTCTATCTGGTCAGGTAGTGACTCCAGCCAGTGTCCAGTATTATGGTTTCAAGCGTAATCGCTTGCGTTTTAGCCTTAAGCAGGGAGAAGTTGTTTTTGCGGTGAATTTCTTTAACCAACCTTATCTGGCTGACAAGATAGAGTTAGGAGCAACCCTTGCCGTATTTGGAAAATGGGACCGCGCCAAGGCTAGTCTGACAGGGATGAAGGTCCTGGCTCAGGTGGAAGATGACCTCCAACCTGTTTATCGCTTGGCTCAGGGAATCAGTCAGGCCAGTTTGGTTAAGGTCATCAAGACGGCCTTTGATCAGGGGCTGGACCTCTTAATAGAAGAAAATCTTCCCCAGTCCTTGCTGGACAAATACAAACTCATGTCCCGTTGTCAGGCCGTTCGTGCCATGCATTTTCCTAAGGATTTGGGAGAATACAAGCAGGCCCTTCGCCGTATCAAATTTGAGGAACTCTTTTATTTTCAAATGCAGTTGCAGACCCTCAAGTCTGAAAATAGAGTTCAGGGAAGCGGTCTGGTTCTGGATTGGTCTCAGGAAAAAGTGACAGCAGTCAAGGAAAGCCTTCCTTTTGCCCTGACCCCAGCTCAGGAAAAGAGTTTGCAGGAAATTTTGACAGACATGAAGTCGGATCACCACATGAATCGTCTCTTGCAAGGGGATGTGGGGAGTGGAAAAACAGTCGTCGCTGGCTTGGCTATGTATGCGGCAGTGACGACTGGCTATCAGGCTGCTCTCATGGTGCCAACAGAAATTCTCGCAGAGCAACATTTTGAGAGTCTACAGAGTCTATTCCCAGACCTAAAACTCGCTCTCTTGACAGGTTCCTTGAAAGCTGCAGAAAAGAGAGAAGTCTTGGAGACTATTGCCAAGGGTGAGGCTGATTTGATTATCGGAACTCACGCTCTGATACAGGATGGGGTGGAGTATGCTCGTCTTGGTTTGATTATTATCGATGAGCAGCACCGTTTTGGTGTGGGGCAAAGGCGTATTTTACGGGAAAAAGGAGACAATCCAGATGTCCTCATGATGACGGCGACTCCCATACCAAGAACCTTGGCCATCACAGCCTTTGGAGATATGGATGTTTCCATTATCGACCAGATGCCAGCAGGACGGAAACCTATTGTGACACGCTGGATCAAGCATGAGCAACTACCACAGGTCTTGACTTGGTTAGAGGGAGAAATCCAAAAAGGTTCCCAAGCCTATGTCATCTCTCCCTTGATTGAAGAATCAGAAGCTCTGGATTTGAAAAATGCCATTGCTCTATCTGAGGAGTTAACGGCTCATTTTGCTGGCAAGGCTAAGGTTGCTCTGCTACATGGTAAAATGAAGAGTGATGAAAAAGACCAGATTATGCAGGATTTCAAAGAGAGAAAGACGGATATTCTGGTTTCGACGACAGTTATCGAGGTTGGGGTCAATGTTCCCAATGCGACCGTTATGATTATCATGGATGCCGATCGCTTCGGTCTCAGCCAGCTTCACCAGCTTAGAGGTCGGGTGGGTCGGGGAGACAAGCAGTCCTATGCGGTTCTCGTTGCCAATCCCAAGACGGATTCTGGGAAAGACCGCATGCGCATCATGACAGAAACGACCAATGGATTTGTCCTTGCGGAGGAAGATTTGAAAATGCGTGGTTCTGGTGAGATTTTTGGAACCAGACAGTCAGGACTGCCAGAGTTCCAAGTGGCTGATATTATCGAAGATTTTCCGATTTTAGAAGAAGCCAGAAAGGTTGCTAGCTACATTAGTTCGATAGAAGGTTGGCAAGAGGATCCAGAGTGGCGCATGATTGCCCTTCATATGGAAAAGAAAGAACATTTAGATTAATACTCTTCGAAAATCAAATTTAAACCACGTCAACGTCGCCTTGCCGTACTCAAGTACAGCCTGCGGCTAGTTTCCTAGTTTGCTCTTTGATTTTCATTGAGTATAAGCTTTCTCTAAGGAAAACTTAAGCTAGCTTTCAGGTTTGCCCCTTATACTAGAGTCATCAAAAAGAAACGAGGACTCTCACATGACAGTAACGATTAAAGTAAATTACCAAACCACTTTCCAGAAGAAAGAAGCAACAAAATAAGATTGAACAGGAGAAAAAGGGCGGAAATGCTCTTTTTATTTTTATGAAATAATCGGCTATAAATCAAACTTAGTCAAGTGATAAAAAGATATTAGTCTTCCAGTCTATTTACTCTTTGACAGAAGCTTGATATAATGACCCCATCTGAATAAGGAGGAGTGAAAAGAATGTTAGAAACAAGAACGATTGCTATTCAGGATAGGTATGGAGAACGCTTCCAGCATTGTTGGGGTTGCGGCCCAAAGAATGATTTAGGATTGCATTTGAAAACTTATCCAAGTGTAGAGGGCACAAGCTGTATTAGCCGTATTAAGGTAGACCAGCAGTATATAGGAGGTGTTCCTGCAAATCTATTTGGAGGCATGATTGCTGTGATTTTTGACTGTCATGGAACAGCGTCCGCTGCATGGTTTGCTCACCATCAAAAAGGTTTGGAATTGACAGACGAAACAGTTATCGGTCGCTTCATCACAGCTCATTTAGAAGTTGATTATCTTAGCCCAACCCCAATTGACGATGAAATTGTCGTCATTTCTACTCTGGAGGAATTAGGGGAAAGGAAGGCAATTATTTCTATGGAGATGCCAGTGGCGGGTAAAGTCCGTGCAAAAGCCAAAATGGTAGCAGTAGCTGTGAAGGATCATATGTAAAACTGAATACTAGAAGTTTAAAATTACCTTCAGATGATAGGTTTGAGGGAGGAAAAGATAAATTCACTTTCTATTTATACTCAATGACAATCAAAGAGCGAACTAGGAAACTAGCCGTAGGTTGCTCAAAGTACTGCTTTGAGGTTGTAGATCAGACTGATCAAGTCAGTTACATATATAATCCAAGGCGACGTTGACGTGGTTTGAAGAGATTTTCGAAGAGTATTACCCTTCTTTCTTGCATTGCTTTTCTAGATATGCTACAGTTATGGTAACGATTACAAAAACAAAAGGAGCATGATATGAAAAATCCAGCTTTGTTAGAAGAAATCAAGACTTATAGAGGAAGGGATGAGGTTCCAGAAGACTTTGATGCTTTCTGGGATGGGGAAGTGAAAAAAGTTTCAACTCTTCCGGCCTACCAGTTGGAGGAAAGAGATTTCTGCATTCCTCAAGTCAAGTGCTATGAGTTAACATTTGAAGGAACCAATGAAGGTAAGGTCTATGCGCGCGTCGTTCTTCCAAAGAGTGAGGAAAAAGTTCCTCTAATCTTCCATTTCCATGGTTATATGGGACGTGGCTGGGATTGGGCCGACATGCTGGCTTTCACCGTAGCTGGTTACGGTGTTGTTTCCATGGATGTGCGGGGACAGTCAGGTTACTCGCAAGACGGTTTGCGTTCTCCTCTTGGAAATACCGTTAAGGGGCATATCATCCGTGGTGCTGTGGAAGGTCGGGAGCATCTCTTTTATAAGGATGTTTATCTGGATATTTACCAGTTGGTTGAAATTATTGCCAGTCTGCCACAGGTAGATGAGAAGAGACTTTCTAGTTATGGTGCCTCACAAGGAGGGGCTCTAGCTCTAGTTGCAGCAGCGCTCAATCCTCGAATTCAGAAAACAGTTGCCATCTATCCCTTCTTGTCTGACTTTAGACGAGTGCTTGAGATTGGTAATACAAGTGAAGCCTATGACGAACTGTTCCGTTATTTCAAGTTTCACGACCCCTTCCATGAAACTGAGGAGGACATCATGGCGACCCTGGCCTATATCGATGTGAAAAATCTCGCTCATCGTATCCAAGGTGAGGTTAAGATGATTACGGGCTTGGACGACGATGTTTGCTATCCTATTACCCAGTTTGCAA
>CAUQZY010000082.1:0-6297 GCA_963522395.1 uncultured Streptococcus sp. | reverse complement strand
CATCCTCTTCCTCTTGCTCTTCCTCTTTGCGACGGTCACTTCTTCTGTCGTTATGTTGGAAATCAATGTAGGCAATATCACCAATCAGGACAATAGTCAGCGTGCTAAATGGAGTGTGATTTTGGGAATCTTGACCTTTGTCTTTGGCATTCCTTCAGCACTTTCTTACAGTGTTATGGCGGATGTTCATATCTTCGGTAAAACCTTCTTTGACGCTATGGACTTCTTGGTTTCCAATCTCCTCATGCCATTTGGAGCTCTCTGCCTTTCACTTTTTACAGGCTACATCTTCAAAAAGGCTCTTGCAATAGAGGAACTGCATCTTGATGAAACGGTATGGAAACAGGGACTTTTCCAAATCTGGCTCTTCCTTCTTCGTTTCGTCATTCCAATTATCATCATCGTGGTCTTTATCGCCCAATTTATGTAATTAAAAAGGACTTGAGTAGTGAACTCAGGCCCTTTCTTTTTTATGGATGGCTAACAATCAATTCCAAACCTTGCCCTTCCAGATTCCAAGCTTCAACATCACTTGGTAGGATAAAGTGGCTACCTTTTTGGATTGGATAGTTGTTCCCGTCAACAGTCAGTTGACCTTGACCAGCCAAGACACTAAATAAGCTGTAGTCAGCTGTCTTTTCAAAGTCAACTTTTCCTGTGATTTCCCACTTGTAGACAGCAAAGAAATCATTGGATACAAGGAGAGTGGAACGCAAATCATCTGCTTTAACAGTTACAGGACGGCTATTTGCAGGCTCGCCAATGTTCAATACATCAATGGATTTTTCAAGGTGAAGTTCACGCAAGTTGCCATTATCATCCTTACGGTCAAAGTCATAAACACGGTAGGTTGTATCACTAGACTGCTGGGTTTCAAGAATTAAGATGCCTGCCCCGATAGCATGCATGGTGCCACTTGGCACATAGAAGAAATCTCCAGCCTTAACAGGTACTTTTGTCAACAAGTCATCCCAATTCTTGTCCTCGATTTGCTGGCGAAGTTCTTCTTTTGACTTGGCATTGTGACCATAGATAATCTCTGAACCTTCATCCGCAGCGATGATGTACCAGCATTCTGTTTTTCCGAGTTCGCCTTCATTCTCTAATCCATAAGCATCGTCTGGGTGAACTTGGACGCTGAGCCAGTCGTTGGCATCCAGAATCTTAGTCAAAAGCGGAAATACAGGCTCAGGACGATTGCCAAACAATTCACGGTGCTCTGCATATAAAGTAGCAAGATCTGTTCCCTCGTAGCGACCATTCGCAACTTTAGAGACACCATTTGGATGGGCTGAGATGGCCCAATATTCTCCGATTTTTTCACTTGGGATGTCGTAGCCAAACTCATCACGTAGCTTGGTACCACCCCAAATTTTTTCTTGCATAACTGATTGTAAAAATAACGGTTCTGACATTTTCTTCTCCTATCTGATTTTTCTCCCCTCATTATAGCAAAAAAAGAGTTCCATTAGAACTCTTTTTCACATCTTATAAAGTAGGGAGAAAATTTTATAAAAATAGTGAATAAATGTGTTCTACTCAATGCTTGCACCATTGCTGGCAATGACATCCTTGTACCAGTAGAAGGACTTCTTCTTGCTACGTTTGAGACTTCCATGACCTTCATTATCACGATCCACATAGATAAAGCCATAGCGCTTGTTCATTTCGCCTGTTCCAGCTGAAACCAGATCGATACAGCCCCAAGTCGTATAACCAAGCAATTCAACGCCATCTTGGTAAATGGCATCTCGCATAGCCTTGATATGAGCCTCTAAGTAAGCAATCCGATAGTCATCTGCTACATAACCATTCTCATCTGGCGTGTCCATAGCGCCGAGTCCATTTTCTACGATGAACATGGGCTTTTGGTAACGATCCCAGATGGCATTGAGGGTAATACGAAGGCCAAGTGGGTCAATCTGCCATCCCCATTCTGAGGATTCAAGATAAGGATTTTTGATAGAGGCAAAGACATTCCCAGCAGTCAGATCCCTCACTTCTGGATCCCCTGAGGCCACTCGACTTGCATAGTAAGAGAAGGAAACAAAGTCAACAGTGTGATTCTTCAACAAATCCAAATCTTCTGGAGCCATTTCAACCTTAATTCCTTCACGTTCCCACTGCTTCTTGGCATAATTTGGGTATTCCCCACGCGCTTGAACATCAATGAAGAAGTAACTCTTGCGATCTTCCTCCATGGCTGCCCAGTAGTCTCTCGGATGGGCTGTGTTAGGATAATACTGCCCTGCTGCCAACATACATCCAACCTTGTTTTCTGGATCAATTTCGTGAGCAAGCTTAGTCGCCATGGCCGAGACCACCAACTCATGGTGGACCGCTTGGTATTTGACTTGTTCTTGATTTTCTCCTTCTTCAAAATAGAGCCCAGCTTCCATGAAGGGGGCATGGAGAATCATGTTGATTTCGTTAAAGGTAAGCCAGTATTTGACCAAGCCCTTATAGCGGGTAAAGAGTGTGCGACAAAATTTTTCATAGAAGTCTAACATCCGACGATTGCGCCATCCACCGTACTCTTCAATCAAGTGCATAGGACAGTCGAAATGAGTAATGATCACAAGAGGTTGGATACCATACTTGTGGCACTCCTTAAATAAATCCTCATAGAAGGTTAAACCAGCTTCATTTGGTTCTGCTTCATCTCCCTTAGGAAAAATCCGAGGCCAAGCAATGGAAAGCCGATAAGCCTTAAAACCCATTTCCGCAAAAAGCGCAATATCTTCCTTGTAATGATGGTACATATCAATAGCTTCTTTTGCTGGGTAAAAATAGCCCTCCTCAAACGAGAACATCTTTTTCTGACCTATGATTATGGCTTCACGGTCTGGTCCAATGGGTACCACATCAACGTTAGCAAGACCTCGACCATCTAGATTATAAGCCCCTTCACATTAATTAGCAGCCGTAGCACCACCCCAGAGGAAGCCCTCTGGAAATTGTAGTATTTTCGTCATCACTTTACCTCATTTGATTTGATAGTTCTATTATACTAAAAAGAGGACAAAAAGTTTGGAACTATCTGAGTAATGATGTCCTGAGCTAGCTTTTATGTTTGATGCAAAAACAAGCAAGAGGTTGAAAATTTTGTTATAAAAATGTAAACTATCACAATCTTGTGATAAGAAACAGACCGGATGGCTCCGATCTGTTTGATTCACAAAATGTAAAAATAGATAGCTTTTGTCAATGAATGGATTGATTAATCGTCAGTAAGCCGTGGTTAATGATTGCAGCAATATCTTCAAGACCATGAAGAATAAAACTTCCTATAATCAATCCTAGAATAATTGAACAAATAATCATGGTCATACAGATTAGATAAATATCCTTTTTTTGCATATCGACTCTCCTCGTAATATCTATTCATGGAGATACTCTCAATCTCAAGTTCCAATGAAACAAGAAAATTCACTTACAACAGCTGTTTAAAAAATATTTCTCCTTTTCATATCAGCCTTATTTTCTGATATTATACTTTCATTATAAGATTTTAGGAAAACGCTGTCAACCTTTTATATGCAAGTTCTTTATATAAAAAAGACCGGATTACTCCGATCTTTCGATAGTTCATATTCTCACATTCTTTTTTAAGAATCATTATGGTTATCTTCAAATGACTAAGAGTCCTATTTCATACGATAAAAATCAAGCACTAGACCAGCAGGACCTTTAACTAATAAGGACTCTGTTCCCCAATCCGTTTCACAAGGGACGTGTAAAATCTCGACACCGATCTCTTTTACACGTTGGTAATTCTGATTTAAATCCTCAACCTCGATATGAAGAATGATTCCTGACTGAAAGTTTTCCAAAGGAACCAAATGATTTTGGGACAACATCAGACAGTGACTGCCAATCGTAAACTGAGCAAAACTGTCATCAACATAATCGGACTTTTTATCCAAAATACGCTCCAAGTCAGCACAGACTTGGGGAACATCTGAAACGATAATATCTAATTGATTTAAATTCATTTACTATCCTCCATAAAAAGACCGGATTGCTCCGATCTTTTTAAGTTCCACGAAGGAATTATTTAATTGCGCGTGATTGCAAACCTTCTTCTTCCAAGAAGAGACGGAATGGTACGAGTTCTTCTGCTTCGTATTTTTCCTTGAAGGCTTTGATTGCTTCTTCTGAGTGAAGTTTTGGATCCAATTCAAGTACTTCTACTGGAAGTGGACGGTGTGGAGTGATGTGAGCATCGATAACAACAGTTTTACCTTCTTTGTTCAATTTAACAGCTTCTGCAACAACTGCATCGATGTCTTCGATACGGTCAACTGTAAATCCTACAGCACCTTGCGCTTCAGCGATTTTCGCATAGTCAGCATTAGGGAAGTCACAACCAAACAAGTGTTTGTTTGTGTCTTCGTATTTGTCCTTGATGAAGGCATATTTACCATTTGAGAAGACAACGTTGATAACTGGAAGGTCGTATTGAACGTTTGTGATAACGTCTGGGTAGCACATGTTGAATGCACCGTCACCCATGATGTTCCATACTTGGCGATCTGGATTGTCTTTCTTAGCAGCGATACCACCAGGAAGGGCAATACCCATTGTCGCAAAGAGTGGAGATGTACGCCACATGTTCTTAGGTGTCATGTGAAGGTGACGAGTAGATGTTTGAGTAGTGTCACCTACGTCGATTGAGTAGATAGCGTCTTGATCAGCATGTTTGTTGATTGCATTGTAAACTTGATACAATTGCAATTCACCCTCAGTTTTACCTTCGAGTTTGTTCATGTAATCACGCCAGTTTTGGTTGTTCTTCACGTTTGCACGCCACCATGGAGTAGACTCAACTGGGTTTACTTTGTCAAGGATAGCTTTAGCTGCTTGACCTGCATCACCAAGGATTGAAGCGTCTAGGGCATGACGTTTACCAAGTTTGTAAGGGTCGATATCCACTTGGATGAATTTTTCAGTGTTCTTGAATGCTTCGTAAACTTCAGCAAATGGGAAGTTTGAACCAAGGAAAAGAACTGTGTCTGCTTCAAAGACCACTTCGTTGGCTGGTTTCCAACCAACACGGTAAGCAGAACCTGTCAAACCTTCATAGTTCCATTCGAAAGCTTCAAAGTTTTTACCAGTTGTGATGATTGGTGCTTTGATTTTACGTGACAATTCAGTGATCACTTCACCAGCTTTAACACCACCGTAACCAGCATAGATAACTGGACGTTCAGCATTGTTCAAGATTTCAACAGCTTTGTCGATTTCAACTTCGTTCAAAGCAGGAGCGATGAATGAACGTTCGTATGAACCTGAACCGTAGTATGAGTTTTCGTCGATTTCTTGGAAACCGAAGTTTACTGGGATTTCAACAACAGCTGGACCTTTTTTAGAAACTGCAGCACGGCAAGCTTCGTCAATTACTTTTGGCAATTGCTCAGCGTAAGCTACACGTTTGTTGTAAACAGCGATACCGTTGTACATTGGGTTTTGGTTCAATTCTTGGAAAGCATCCATGTTCAATTCGTTAACTGGACGTGATCCAAGGATAGCAAGGAATGGAGTGTTATCCATAGCTGCATCGTAAACACCGTTAATCAAGTGAGTCGCACCAGGTCCACCTGAACCAACTGCAACACCGATAGATCCGCCGAATTTAGCTTGCATAACCGCTGCAAGAGCACCTGTTTCTTCGTGGCGAACTTGCAAGAAACGGATATCTTTGTCTTCAGCCAAAGCGTCCATAAATGAGCTGAGTGTTCCTGATGGGATACCGTAGATAGTGTCTACGCCCCATGTTTTCAATACGTTAAGCATTGCTGCAGATGCAGTAATTTTCCCTTGAGTCATAATGATAACTCTCCTTCAAATATTTTTAAATCTACTAAAAAAGGTTTCATACAGTTTTTGAAAACGTTTCAGCAAATTTTTACTCTACTAATTTATCACATTTCGTTCGACTTTTCTAAGAATCTGCTCAAAAGTTTTTATTCTCTATTACAGTACAGTTTGAAAACGTTTTTAGATTCTGTTTTATAATACTCAATGAAAATTAAAGAACAAACTAGGAAACTAGCCGCAGGTTGCTCAAAGCACAGCTTTGAGGTTGCAGATAAAGCTGACGTGGTTTGAAGAGATTTTCGAAGAGTATAAAAAGCGAGCAAGCTCGCTTTTAATCTATTTTACTAAAGTTTAACAGAAGGGAACTGGTCAAAACAGATACTGAACTAAAGGCCATGGCTAGACCTGCCAGTTCTGGGTTGAGGGCCAGTCCAACACCTGAAAAGACTCCTGCTGCTATCGGAATTCCAACGACAT
>CAUQZY010000081.1:0-6572 GCA_963522395.1 uncultured Streptococcus sp. | reverse complement strand
GGTGGTTTTTTTGTCTCGCACCTAACGGAGCGAGACGGACTAATAGTCACATAATAAAAAGCTCCATATAATTTATGGAGCTTTTCCAATACTATAAGCACACTTAAATATTTCCAACTCATTAAATCCATAACTATATAAGTCGCAAACATAAAACTTTAACGGCTGATTAGTCAGTCCGTCGCAAGTATAGAACCCTCTGAAATCTTCAACGTTTCCAGCCGTTGCAACTTCTCCAAATGCCATTCGTTGAATATCAGAGTTTGCAGATCCAAGAAGTATCTTGGTAGCAAACTGCTGACGTATCTTTTGCGGTAGCGTATCAGTCGAGGGGTCTTGCGTGCTAGCAATAACAGAGACACCCACGGAGCGCCCTCTTTGAATGATAGCCGTTAAGTCGGCCACAAACTTTTTAGACTGTTTAGAGTCCATAAGAGCGACAATAGAGCCAATTTCATCAGCAACCAGCACAACAGGTTGAAGCCCAACTTCTGAAGCTTTCAGACCTATTTTTTGACGTTTCTGCACCTCATTAGCCATTATCTGCTGACGTTCCTTGATAATAGCTAGAATGTCTTCCAGCTGCTCAAAAACTGGGTCAATATCCGATACAATTTTATCAGCTGGATAGAAGCCTTTGAATGAACTAAATTCATCTTTTCCATCGACGAAGCGAACATCTGCGCCCATGCTAAAAAGTTGGAGTATTATTCCAAAAAGGACGGTTGTTTTCTTGCTTCCAGTTTTGCCCCATACTGCAATATGAGCCCGTTCTGACAGATTAACTTCTAGCCCTTTTTGTAGTTTGACGATATACTTTTCAGCCTTTATATCGTCCATGGTCGCTGGTCGCCAAGTTTTATCTGTTGCCACGTCTTCGAGTACAAACTTATAAAACAGTCCGTCTGATGTTATCATTGCAGACGTGACCGCATAGGCTCCCAGCTTTCCTCTAAAGCTGGAATTGATATCCTCTGTGAGTTTATCGACATCATACATACCAGCCAATTTCTCGACTTCTACGCTGATGTGTGACGGTCTGCTATCGCATACCGTCACGCTGGGAACGGAGATATAAGGGGTATCTTGCAGACGATTGACTGACATTGTAGCAAGTAAGCTCTTAGTGACCGCTTTTTCTGCCTTTTTCTGCGTGCTATATTTTCCGATTGTCTTCGCTTTGATCACTGACTTTGTCAGCGAATACGCTCGCCAAATCGTCAAAATAGCGACCAGCGACCACAAAGCAACTTGAAAAAGTTTAATCGATACAATCAATCCCAACACTAAAGACAGAACCGCTAAGGTTAAAATCAAAGCCCACCACGTCCAATATTTCAAATAGAAAGGCACTTTATAGACGTTCTGAGCGTTCTTTTTGTAGGTTGTAGCCATTATTTGCCACCCCCTAAAAACTCGCTCAAATAATGGTTTATAGTCTCATCTGACAAGGTCTGACTATTCACGTATAAACGATTTTGCTTCTTTGAAAAATCAGTAGATTTTTCAGCTTTTTGAAGCAAATCGTAAATATCAAAACCTCGCTCATTTCCTATGATTTCAAGCAGAGAAAGAGAGGGCAAGACTGCAACACGTAACCACTCCAGCAAGTCTCCCAGCATGACGTCACGTTCTGCAAGACTAAAATCTATCGTCTCATCATACTCTAAAAACTTCTCCCACCATTTTGTTTTATACCACCGATTTTTGTTAGTGTCCCCACGTTTCGGAGTCAAAATCTCAAGAAGATTACGAAGCGATGTTTTAAAAATCTTGTCGATTTTATCGCCTTGTAAGAACTCATCAATGATTTTCAAAGCGTATTTTTTAGAATAGCTAATCTCGTACCGTTGCCAAACTTCTTTCCCAGTCCTCGCCCAATGTTCTCGGACTTCGGTTGGAAACAGTTCGTTCTTACTTTCGTACTGCGCTTTTTTATCATAAAAACGGGCATACACATTCCCACGGCTTCCATTTTGAGACCGAGCGTTTCCGATGTAAATTGTCTGCCCCAGCGATTTTCCGTTTTGGTCTGATGTTTTAACGATATTGTAGGACTTACGAGATGAGCGATAATGCCCTTTATTCAGTTTTTTCTCAATATCGGAAAATCTTACTGTCTCGTCATAATCATCAAGAGCCAAGTCAATCCGTGTGAAATTTACTCCACCGTACTCTTTTAGAGTTCTAAAAATAGAAACCCAATCGGTATCCCATTTTTCAGCTAATTCAGTCGACCCCTGACCCGTGAAAACCACGGTCATTGTCCGACTAGAATTTTTGTGCCAAGGCTTCTCAGGGTCATTCCAAAAGACGTTTACATAATTTCGATAAGTTGCCCCCGAGTTGTAAAAAAATCGCCCAGGGATTTCATCAAATTCTGCTAAATCATAACCCAAAATTTTCAAAAGTTGAGGGTCTAACGTCTGCTCTTCATCTTCAAATGATACCGAAAAAGCCAGCCAGTCTACTTTGTATTTCTGCATGTCTTTTCCTCATTCTATTTGTGTAGTTTTTTATAAGGTCTAAACCATTGATATATAAGGGCTAACTAGCATTTTTTCTTGTACGTGTAGCCCCCATGATTATTGAGGGGGGCTACCTGCTGGAAACAAGTTCCAGCAGTACCCTCAATATCTTAGTTAGTAGTCAGCAATCTGACCTTTCTGCTCAATGAAAATCATATTTGCTGACTTGATATCATACCCAAGACCAGCGACTTTGTAAGCTTGTAAAAGTTCAAATTGTCTTTCTTCTGACAGAACAATTTTAACCATTTTACCAGTTCCAAATTCGACAAATGTATATGTGAGACCGTCAGACGTTTCAGAACGTTTATCCTTGCCGTTCTCATCTTTTACCTTATTTCCAAACCTATCTTTAAGTTTTGGAAAATGAGGGGTCGGATTAACTCCGACATTGACTACTACTACATTGTTAAACAACGTAAGACTTGCGTTTGTTGTGTTGCTCTGACTTTGCAAAGCTTTCAATTTTTCCAATTGTGACATATAAAAAATGTCCTTTCTAAAATGTTGTGTCGCTTACCACGACCTGCAAACACTTTAGAAAAGACACTCTACTTTTATTTAACCACCCTACTTGACCCACTGAGGCCTTTTTTGGTATAATGGTCTTGTTCGAAAAAAAGTGAGAGTCTTACTGAGTTGACTGCCAGGTCTAGGTAAGACTTTTTTGTTGTCTGTTAGTTGTTCGAAGACTAGCAGACATTTTTATTTTACATCAATTTTTTTTAGATGTAAACCCTTAATTTATTTGTGGGCCTCTGCCCACACCCGACCAGCGTTGGACGCTGGACCCCGCCTCTGAAAAACAAGGTTCTAAATGTTTGTGTTTCGAACGGCTTTCACAATCTAGCACAACGACAGCGCCGCGCAAGGTACGTCTTCGACTTTCCTCCTTGACGCTTTGCTTGATCGTCGTGCTTTTTTAGATTGTGCCGACGAAAAACAAACATTTAGAACTACCTAGAGCTTAAATATTTCTCTTTGAACTCGAGTAACATTTTAAGTTGCTGTTCTTCAGAATAAGCATCTTCTAAAGCCGAGAATGGCGGATAGCCGAATTCTTCAAGGACTGAACTCATTTCAAGTTTAATCGCTGAATAATCATCAAAATCTTTTCTACCAGATTTTTTCATAGCATTACTACAATCATCAGCAAATGCTTGCATAAAATCCGATGTCATAAATTTTTGAAGAGTTATGTCAGTATACTCAGACCATTCATCCTCAGAAGCGTCTTGACGTTCTTTTGCATTGAACATCTGTTTCCAATTTATCATGTCGAAACATTCCTTTCTTTTATTGATACATTTATGATACCATATTTTATTTTCAATGTCAACAATGTTCATCGTTTTTTTGATTTTTTTACTATTTTTACAACATTACGATTGACAAGTTGTTATCTTTGATATACAATTAGTATATACAAAATCAACAAACAGATATACAAAAAGGAGATATTCACTATGCCAAGATATACAACTTTAACAGATTTCGTGAACACTCAAATTGAAAAATTTGATATTCCAGATACCGAAAAAAATCGGAACAAACTTAGAATTAAGTTCACGAGAGAGCTTCAAAGGCTCGGATACTGGGACACTGCTGAAAAAAAAGTAATTGGTCGTAACGAAACACGATTATTTTCAGACCAACAACTAAATCACTTATCTATTGAAGTTGAACCTTATCTATTAAAGCAAGGAAATGTAGATATAGAAGAACTCGAAGAGTATCGTCAAAACCTTGAAAACTACGTAGAAGAAATAAGAAATCAAACAAATGAAAGTTATCAGCAACAACTTGAGGCAGAGCAATATGAACCGCCGAAAGTTACAAAAAAAGAAGCAATGGAAGTTATGATGACCGCTCTATTTGAAAAATTTTTTGAACCGCTCGACGTTCAAAAATGGAATCAAGACAAAGCTACAATCCATTTTGCAGAATTATCAGATATGACAGATACTGATTATGTACTTGCTTCAATAAGATTAAATAATCCAGTACAATCATATACTAAAGAAAAATGATATAATAGAGATAACATTTAGATATAAAAGGTGATATCATGGCAGAAAACAAACAGGTACAAATTATAATACGTACCACACAAGAAGAAAAAAATATCATCACACAGAAAGCCAAAGATAAAGGCATTTCTGTAAATGAGTTTATAAAAAGAATTATTCTAGAATACGATATCAAAGCAGATAGCACCGATAATATCAACGATAGCAATAATGATATCACTGACGATATCATTGAAATTTTAAAAGACCAGTTAAAAACAAAAGATATGCAAATCTCAAATCTTCAACAAATTATCTATAATCGTGATACAAAACTAATAGAAACATCAAAAAAATGGTGGGAATTTTGGAAATAATAATATTATCAAAAGTTAATGAAATTATTAGCTAATTTTCTTGACTTTTTGAACAATTATTGTTATATTATAGATACAGAGCTAAGACCCCTTTTGGCTATCTCGTGGTCACGAGGGCGAGCTTCCGCTTAGGGTTTGTGGTGTACACCGCGGACGAGAAATTAAAACCACAAGAAGGAGGACTTAAAAGTCCTCTTTCTTTTTGAAAGGGAAATATGGAACAAACACTTATAGAGGCGATAAGAAGTTATAGTATTTTAGAAAATACCACTTATAAAATGGAACTAACTCAAAAATCTAATCCAACTCCAATTATTCTAGAGATAAAATTCAATACCGAATTCTTTTTCCACTTATTTGGTTTTCACTATCTAGAAAATCTAGATAAAAATGTAATTAAGCAAACCCTATTTAAAAATTTAAGAACCTTAGTATATAGAAATACACCTTTAAGCCAAAGTAAGTATTACAATCAAATAACAACCTCTCCATCATTTCAAACACCAACTATCCAAAATCGTCTAAATATAATAAAAGACCTCCCTTACCTTCTAGATAGATTTTCAAAAAAAAATGATTATTGGAAATACATTGAACCAAACGGGATAAGCACCAATATAAAATGGGACTATCTAATAATTTTATCATCAGATGAAAACATAACAAATCAAGAAAAATTACTTTTCTTAAGAAAAGAAGAAAATAATAATTATCTAATTCCTATTTCAACATTTTCACAAGAACCAAGAACTCAAGACTATCTTGACTATAAAAAAGGACAATCAAGATATGATATTTCTAGTTTAATTAAAACATGTCTATAATAAATCTATAAAAAAATCATGACCACCCGTCAAACGGGTGGTTTGTTCCAGGGCTATAAGCCCAAATTACCAGCCAGCGCCTAAAGACGCTGGCTTTCACTTTGTTCAAGCCTTATTGCTCTTGACTCGTCACTTGCCTCTCAAAGAGGCTTTAGTATTACTTACCACTATCCCTAAAGGGATCCTCATATTCTTTTACACTTAATTTATCTAGTGCTATATCATGCTTTTCCTGTTCTTGAATATATTTCTTAATTGTGGCTTCATTAAGTCCTACTGTACTCACATAATAACCTTCCGCCCAGAAATGCCGATTCCCAAACTTATACTTGAGATTGGCGTGTTTGTCAAACATCATGAGTGCACTTTTTCCTTTTAAATAACCCATGAAACTCGAAACACTTATCCTCGGTGGAATACTTACTAACATGTGTACATGGTCTGGCATTAAGTGACCCTCGATAATTTCAACTCCTTTATAACTACACAAGCGATGAAATATTTCGCCTAAACTACTTCGATATTGATTATAGATGACTTTTCGTCTATACTTAGGGGTGAACACAATGTGATACTTACAGTGCCACTTTGTGTGCGATAAACTATGAGCCTTTTGTGCCATATTTTTCTCCTTTCGCTTTACAATTGGCTTGAACACCTTTATTGTATCGCGTTTGGAGTTTTTTGGGTATAACCTTCGACGCGCACCCGCATAGCGGGTGGTTTTTTTGTCTCGCACCTAGCGGAGCGAGACGGACTGAAAGTCACATAATAAAACAACATAATATCAAGTTTTTGCACACCTGATATTATGCATTTTTCTGATTTTAAAGA
>CAUQZY010000080.1:0-6711 GCA_963522395.1 uncultured Streptococcus sp. | reverse complement strand
TAAAGCCTAGAATAAAGAGAGTATTCAAAATTCCCTTAATAGCAACTAAAATGCTCCCTAGAATAGACAGAATTCTCCCACCTGTCCCATCCGACTGCTTCTCTTCTGAGACTTTCTCTGATTTTTTATGATTTATTTTTGATTTTACTAGCTGAAAAAATTCCAGCATTTTTCGTTTTAATTCATTTAATTGATTTTGCATGGATTTCCTCACTCTATCTATTATACCATAAAAGGTAAACTTTCAATAAAATAGCCACTTTCTTCCCTATTCTACTAGGCTATTGCCCAAGTTTGTGATACAATAGTTAGAAACAATAATTTTAAAAAGGAGAAAAGACACATGCACATTTTTGATGAGCTAAAAGAGCGTGGTTTGATTTTTCAAACGACTGATGAAGAAGCTTTGCGTAAAGCCCTAGAAGAAGGTCAAGTTTCTTATTATACTGGCTACGATCCAACTGCTGACAGCCTTCACCTAGGCCACCTTGTCGCAATCTTGACAAGTCGTCGCTTGCAACTAGCAGGTCACAAACCTTATGCGCTCGTTGGCGGTGCTACTGGTCTCATCGGAGATCCGTCCTTCAAAGATGCTGAACGTAGTCTCCAAACAAAAGACACAGTAGATGGCTGGGTCAAGTCTATCCAAGGACAACTTTCTCGTTTTCTTGACTTTGAAAATGGTGAAAATAAAGCTGTCATGGTCAACAACTACGACTGGTTTGGCAGCATCAGCTTCATTGACTTCCTCCGTGATATCGGAAAATACTTCACTGTCAACTACATGATGAGCAAGGAGTCTGTGAAAAAACGGATTGAAACAGGAATTTCATACACTGAGTTTGCCTACCAAATCATGCAAGGTTACGACTTCTTCGTTCTTAACCAAGACCACAACGTAACGCTACAAATCGGTGGTTCTGACCAGTGGGGAAATATGACAGCTGGTACTGAATTGCTTCGTCGTAAAGCTGACAAGACTGGCCACGTTATAACTGTTCCACTGATCACAGATGCAACTGGTAAGAAATTTGGTAAATCAGAAGGAAACGCAGTCTGGCTCAATCCTGAAAAGACTTCTCCATACGAAATGTACCAATTCTGGATGAACGTTATGGACGCTGACGCTGTTCGCTTCTTGAAGATCTTTACTTTCTTGTCACTTGATGAGATTGAAGACATTCGTAAACAATTTGAAGCAGCTCCACATGAACGCTTGGCACAAAAAGTCTTGGCTCGTGAAGTCGTAACTCTTGTTCACGGCGAAGAAGCCTACAAAGAAGCCCTCAATATCACTGAGCAACTCTTTGCTGGAAATATCAAAAACCTTTCTGTCAAAGAGCTTAAACAAGGACTTCGTGGCGTGCCAAACTACCAAGTTCAAGCAGATGAAAATCACAATATCGTGGAACTGCTCGTCTCATCTGGTATGGTTAACTCAAAACGCCAAGCCCGTGAAGACGTCCAAAACGGAGCTATCTACGTCAACGGCGACCGCATCCAAGACCTTGACTATGTCTTGAGTGACGCAGATAAGTTAGAGAACGAACTGACTGTTATCCGTCGCGGTAAGAAAAAATACTTTGTATTGACTTACTAAACTATTCAACATTTATCTATAAACAAAGGAGTTAACCTCGAGAAAGGTAACTCCTTTTTGCTGTTAATAACTCTCATCTATCTATTTTTAATAGACAGGCTACGCAGGACTATGCGTAAGGTTGTTAGATTATGTAAGATAGAGAGATTTGAAGGACTGAGCCAATTAAACAAGCCAAAGCCAATCAAACTACTATTTACGACAACGGTATCTTGAATATTCTTCTTGATGAGTGTTTGCAAAGATGATGATAGCCAATCCAACTCTTGGAAGAAATCCAAGCGATTATCTAACAATAAGATATCACTCATCTGCTTAGAAATATCTGCACTCTCATTCATCACCACACCGATATCTGATAGGGTTAGAGCCGCTGAGTCATTCAATCCATCTCCAACCATCAAAATAGTATGACCTGCTTTCTGCAGTTCCTCTACTAACTCAAATTTCCCATCAGGTTTCAAGTCTGTATAGACCTGATCAAAGGGCAAATCTTTGACTAATTCCTCTGTTCTAACCAAGGTGTCCCCTGTTGCCAGAATCAATTTTTTCCCTTGTGCCTTAAGTTTCTCCAAGGCTGCTTTTGCTTCTTTTCTCAAAGGAGTATGGATGCAGAACATTCCAATCAATTCATTCTGATAAGCCAAGAATAAGAGATTGTAGTGACTCTTGTACTCTTCAATTAAAGCATTTTGTTCTGAACTGATATGAATTTGCTCATCCTGCATCAAAACATAATTCCCAATAAGAACTGGTTGCCCATCTATATGAGATTTGATCCCCTTGCTTGCGATATATTGGAGTTTCCCATGCATTTCCTCATGTTCAATTCCCTCTATCTCAGCTTGCTTGACGATGGCATTAGCAATAGGATGATAAATGTGTTCCTCAAGACAGGCACTGATTCTGAGAATATCTTCCTCACTATAGTCTCCAAAAGGTAACACCTTTTCAACTATAGGATAGCTAGTTGTGATTGTTCCCGTCTTATCAAACAAGAAAGTATCAACTTCCAGATATTTCTCCAGAACATCCCCATCCTTAATCACCATTTCACGATTCAACCCCTCCTTGATAGCTGTCAAATAAGCTACAGGAGTAGAGATTTTCAAAGCGCAGGAGAAATCGACTAATAGAAAAGAAATAGCCTTAGAAAAAGAGCCTGTTAATAGGTAAGTCAGCCCAGCCCCCAAGAAATTATATTTGACGACCTTGTCCGCCATCTTGATGAAATAGCGTTGTTTCGTTTTCTTGTTTTCTTCAGATTTCTTCATCAACTCAATCAGCTGTAAAATCCGGCTGTTCATCTGATTATCGGTTACACGAATGCGTAACTCTCCAGTTTCTAATACTGTATTTGCACAAACCAAATCAGACTCTCTTTTTTCAACTGGAAAACTCTCTCCCGTCAAGGAACTTTCGTTGACCATACCTAAACCTGAAACTACTTGTCCATCAAACAGAATTTCATTTCCTTGAGATAGGACCAAGACATCTCCTATTTGAACATCGGAACTCTTGATACTAACAACCGTATCACCCTGTACTAGGAATACATCGCTCTCTTTTGCAAGAAGGCTTTGTTCTAAATCTGTTGCAGTTTTTTTCAAGGACCACTGATCTAAATGATTTCCCAAATCAAGCATAAACATGATATTACTTGCCGTCTTGGATTGGTTCATAAACAAAGATAATAAAATCGCCGAACAGTCCAAAACCTCCATCGTTAGTTCCTTACGCGCTAGGGTCTGATAGGCTTCTCTAACATAACCCAAAGCCTGATAACAAGTCCATATATAGCGAATAGGATACGGCACAAAACTACGAAAAAGTACACGCTTAATCGCTGCACCTGAAACAATAGAATAAGCACTCTCTTCTCTACGAATGGGAAGAGCCATCAACTCAGAAACTTTCCCTTTATCAATTCTTTTTAAAAAGGCTTCTGCATTATCTAATACAGAAAAGCCTTCTTTTATGCGTAGAGTAAAGTGCTGTTGATCCATGTAAAACTGGATAGACTCAATTCCCTTTTCATCTCTCGCCAAGGAACGAAGATAGTCTTGAATATCCAAGGTGAGTGAAAAAGAAGATGATAGTCGGATATGTTGGTATCCTCTATGTAGCACTTTAAAAGACATATTATTCTCCTATAAGGCTATCTAATTGCTCTTCTTTTTTCTCTTGCTCGTACAAATATTTGGCATCTTGCAAGACATCGTCTCCATGTTGTTTCACAACAGAAACAGATGCATCTAGCTCGTCTTTCAACTTATAAGCCTTAGCCAAAGCTTTAGAATAACCTTTTTTAGCTTCCTTACTTGCCAAGATTTTCAAACCAAGGGTACCAAATGCAACACCACCTAAAAAGAGTGATGATTTTTTCGCAACTTTTGCGACGGTCAATACTTCTTTTAACATACTTATTTCCTCCTAGCTATTATTATATAGCAATTTAGATATAAAAGCAATTTAATTTTGGCACTTTGAAAAGTAATTATACTACTATTTAATTTTATTACAAATCATCCTAAAGTTGCTTTCATTTGCCTCTTTTGATACACTTAAACTATGAATACAAATCTCAAACCTAAACTCCAGCGTTTTGCTTCTGCGACTGCCTTTGCCTGCCCTATCTGTCAAGAAAATCTGACTCTGCTAGAGACTAGTCTCAAGTGCTGTAATCGCCATTCTTTTGACCTGGCGAAATTTGGCTATGTCAATCTATCCCCTCAAATCAAGCAATCTGCTAACTACGACAAGGAAAATTTTCAAAACCGTCAACAAGTCCTAGAAGCTGGCTTTTACCAGGCTATTTTAGATGCTGTATCTGACTTGTTAGCAAATTCAGAAACTAGCACCACAATCTTAGATATCGGTTGTGGTGAAGGATTCTATTCTCGCAAACTACAAGAAAGTCACTCTGAAAAAACTTTCTATGCCTTTGATATTTCCAAAGATTCTGTCCAAATCGCTGCCAAGAGCGAATCCAACTGGGCAGTCAATTGGTTCGTTGGCGACCTGGCTCGTCTTCCTATAAAAGACGCTAGCATGGATATCCTGTTTGATATCTTCTCACCTGCCAACTATGGAGAATTTCGTCGCGTTTTATCCAAAGACGGTATCTTGATAAAGGTTATTCCAACTGAAAATCACCTCAAGGAAATCCGTCAGAAGGTACAAGACCAGCTGACAAACAAGGATTATTCTAATCAAGATATCAAAAATCATTTCCAAGAACACTTTACCATCCTATCTAATCAAACTGCCTCTCTGACTAAGACTATCACAGCAGATCAGCTCCAAGCCCTACTCAGTATGACTCCACTCCTCTTTCACGTCGACCAGAGCAAGATTGACTGGAGCCAACTGACAGAGATTACCATTGAGGCAGAGATTCTGGTTGGGAAAGCATTCTAAACTAGACTTCCCAAAGGTATAAAACTTACCGAAAATCTTCAATATTACAAAAACGCATAAGAACAGGTACTCAAAAACCTTAATCTTATGCGTTTTGTTATGCAAAAATCACTGGAGTTTCTATACCCATTAAGTGGAAATCTTTGAAACCAGTTCTTTTAATAACCATTGAATACCATATATTACATTTACCCCAAATATGATATAGGCCGTATAAATCAAGTATTTCGATTTCTCCCGCCTCAAAGAATAGATCTTGTACAAGATAAACAAATTTAAAATAATAAATAATAGAGACAAAATCTTCCCCCAAAAATCAATCATAAAAGTAGGCAGTCAAGCATAGTTCTAATCTTTATTTTCGATTCGAAATAACAAACTTATCAATAAATAGCAAGTGAAATAAGGCAAGTGTAATTCCCGATAAGCACCCATGATAAGAGATTTCTTGATGGGTAAGGGGGTAAAGATTACTATTACCCGCCAAGAGGCATGTTAAAATAACAAATAGAATCCAAAATAAATCCGTCCATTTATATTTTGAAAAATATTTTTTAACATAATAGCACATTTTTCTTGACTACAATAATATTATATGATAAAATGTAAGCGAATACAAATAAAAAGAAATTGCCTTATTCAATTAATATTCCTATAAGAAAACAGATGATTCCAATGTACAAACTATAATTATCAACTCTTAATATCCAACTTAGTTATGAAAGAATGGTAGGTGATTGTCATGAAAAAAACACTAATTACTCTATTATTTAGTTGTTTAGCATTATTTTGTTTGCCTATTTCTGTAAATGCCGACACTAATAATAATCTTGTCATAAAATTCAATGAACTAACATTTACTGTTGAGGATTATAATATCCCTAATCCAGAAGTAATCTATTCAAAATCAGGATTCAAAGAAGTAGCAACTGTTCTTGATAGTGATACTGGAAAAGTTGTTGAAACTATCGAACTTATCCCAGATCTTTCTCGCGCTACAGTTACTTCACATACATTAAAAAGAAGTGCAACATTTGCTAGAACTACAGTTCAATTAAGCGTAAATATTGAGCTATATAATGAGGGTTCTTTCCGTCAGATTAACGCAGTTCACGGTTATTACTTAGGAATAACAAATTCTATTACAAACACATCTATTGAAGACAAAACTATTGATGTTTGGTCTACAAATGGATACCCTACAACAAAAATAAAGTATGCTTATAATGGCACTTTAACAGCAGTTATAGAAACTAGTGGTTCAGCTCAAGTTAAAGCAGAGTTGTTAGGAGCTGGATTTACATTTGGAGGTAGTATGTCAGGCAAATCTTATTATAGAGTCCCATTTAATCAAAACGGAACTATTAGTCTATACTAACTTAGGAGATAATCGATATTATGAATGAAAAAAAACGTACATATTTTATTTGTGCAAGTATTATTATTTCATCTATAATTTTAGGACTCTTTATTTATAAAGGAATTTATGACGGATTTGACGTTTTGGGTCAATTTACAAACGATGGCCTCAGGGTAATTAGTACTAATATTAGTACTGTTGGTAATAATATTAGTACTAATATTAGTAATAATAGGTAGTTAATAGCAATAGAATTCAAATAAAAAACGGTAATTTTTGAACTGCACCCCAAAAGTTAGACAGAAAAAATCTAACTTTTGGGGTGTTTTTA
>CAUQZY010000079.1:0-6725 GCA_963522395.1 uncultured Streptococcus sp. | reverse complement strand
CCAGCTCTTGCCCCTCATGGCTCAAAGACACAAGAGCTAGCAAATTCTTTATACGTCATTCGTCCAAGTCTGACGCATATTCTAGCTCGCTTTTAACGTGGTTCGCGGCACGTTGATTTTATTGCTAAGTAATAGCAATCTACCGCACCATAATCAAAACGTACATCGTCTTTTCCGATGTGTTTCTTGAATTTTGGTCTGGTAATACCTGAGAAAGCCCACTGATGATCTTTCATCTGTTCGATAAGTTCATCCACATTGTTAAAACTTCCAAGAAAAAACTTGCAGTGCCCGTTGTAGACGAAGTAAAGATTTAACATCACTCCACCTCAACAGGGTAAAAGTTCCCAAAGGAACTCCTTAATGCCTTACCAACCTGTACGGCTGCCGCCCGAGAAACAAACCGCAAGGCTTTCTTCTCCTCTGAACATGAAATGTCCAAGCCAGTCACTCCGATAACTGCGGACATCAGAAAGGGCTTGTCCTCTCTTGTACCATGCTTTAAAATAAACATCAGCCACCTCTGTTCTCAAGCCTTTCAAGTAATTCACGTTTCTGTTTTTCCAGCTCTTCCTTATCCTCCTCGCTCGTGGTATTCACATAGTTAGGTTGAGACCATTCAGGAACGTTGGATTTTGCTTGTCCTGGGCGATTGCTGATTTTACTTTCTCTGTATTGACGCTCACGTTCATCTACTGCTGCAATCGTCAAAACTCCATCATTCTTCCAATTCGTCAAAATCGCTCTGATATAACTGAAATTTCTTTTACCATTGTCAGCAGCAAGACCAATTGCTTTCAGAACAACTTTCGCTTCCATTCCATCCAAAGTGATGAACTCTTTTAAGATTTCAAATTGAGTTCCATCCAACGGAGCAATACGAGATTGATATTCTTCGACGATGAGTGAGACTGGATTTTCATCTACATCTTTCTCTATCTCTGTATCTATATCTTTCTCTATATCTATATCTCCGTTGCAAGTTGTTGCAATGGTGTTGCAATGCAACGCTGTCAACTCTCTATGCTTACGACTTCTGCGAGTGCTCGCAGTCTCACTACCTACCATCTCAGGAACTTGCTCTAAAAAATAATCGCGGTCAGAATTTCTAGTCAATAACCCTTTACTTTCCAAGAAAATCAAAGTAATTTTAATATCTTCGACATTCTCATCAATGACAAGAGCGATTTCTTCAGCTAGATTGTCAGCAAGTCCATCATAGTAGATGTGCCCACCATCTTCTAGGCTAATCAACATCATTTTGAGATAGATAATGGTATGCGTATCACCGCCTGCAATCTTACGAAGCAATTTCATTTCTTTAGACTTGAAAAAATCCTGAGCTAGTTGAATCCAGTAGTATCGCTTGTTTTTTAACGCCATAGTCTCACACCCCACTTCCTGCGATTAGCACGGTACTTCATCCGCATATCCTCATAGATGCACCTGCCTTCTAACTCTAGTTTTTCAAGCTTGAGCAGACGATTTTGAGAGACCACATCATGATAGTCCTTGGTTAGTTTTTCATAGTCCTTGGTTAATTTTTCATAGTCAGTTATGTATTCTTTGACTAATAATAGATTTTTATGATCATATTCCCAAATCGTAATAAAATGTCTTTTAGCTGATCTCTTTTCTATCGCTTCTTTGATATACATAATCTGGTCATCCAGCCATTGAATCAATCTTTCCATTTCCTGACCTCCTCATTACAAAAGTCTGATTACAGACTGTTTAGGTTCTGGCAAAGCTAATGGCTCAGGACGCAGGCCTACAGGCGGTTCGTTGTCGTATGTAAAGCCCTTGAACGGACGACGAATATTCTTGCGGATTTCTTGGCGCTCTGCCTCTCTACCACGTTCATAAGCATGGTTATAACCTTGGATAATCATAGACGCAAATTCTTGCTCTTCTCGTCTTTCTTTTTCCTTACGCTCCTCTTGCAATTTGATATGACGGCAAAGCCCTGCAAATCCAATCAGCAAAGCTCCAACACCCATCAACTGCTCTAAAATCGGTGGTTCAAACATTTGTTTCTCTCCTGTTTTAAATTACTAAATACGCTTGGATAAACTCATCCAATTCTTTTCTGTCAATTCTCTTGGTTCCGTCTATCTTGTAAAGATTCAATCCCATTCTTAACCATTTCCTGATAGTGTTTGTGCTACAATCTGAGTAGTTAGCAGCACTCTCTATTGATAGCCAACGTTTCTCAAGCGTCTCATGGTCAAGTAACTCTTGAAATGATTCCTTGAATTGAGTTCTTACATCTAATCGGATACCATTTTCACATTCTTCACTAAGTAGGTTCACAACAGCCTCCTAATGTGTTATAATTCAGTTAGTTATTTAAGTAAGCGCCTGATTTCCGTCAGGTGCTTTTTTGATCTACGAAACATAAGCGTTCAGTTCCATAATCTTCATCTTGGTATTAGTGCTTGGCTCCCACGTCATCCAGTAAGCTAGAGCGGCATCCGCATGCTTCTTGGGTAGCAAGTCATAGCGACTGATATTGAAGTGGTCTTTAAAGTCAATCTCAGCTTGTCTAAATACCGACTGAGCGAAAGTCTTATCCGCATAAGCTGGACTATCGATACCACCTAGACATGCCACAACCCTAGCCTTACGCTTCTTCAGGAGCGATTGAGCATAGCTTGGGTGAATTGGTTGCTCACTCTTGAGGTAGTCGATATCTTCCAGCATATTCGCCTGCTGTTCACGCAATTTCTTCTGACCAGTAAACAGAGCGATGAAGGCATCCTCGTCCAAATCCTCGCGGATAAATCCCCCCTGCTTGCGAATAGCTGGCAAGACCTCTGATGTCACCCAGCGCTTGAACTCTTTAGCCTGAGGCAACTTGCTGGATAAGATAAGAGAGTAGAGACCAGATTCGTTAATGATGATAGGATTTTGATTTCTACCCATGGCGTCACGAATCGTTACCCCATCTGTCTTGTCGTCATCATCTACATGGTCAAAAATTGCTTTTCTTGAATTTGCATATCCCAAGATATCCGCAACATCCTTCCCGACAAACCAAGGCTCGTCATCAATTGTCAAAGTACGGACTTCCTGCCCGTGAAAGTTAAAAATTTCGTTCATAAAATTCCTTTCTAAATTTGGTATAATAAAAATAAAACGAGGTAATTCTGATGAAATTAAATCCTGATTGTATTCGTGATATCCTTTTTGTTGTTGAAGAGTATTCAACATACTCTAATGATGTCTCAGAGGATAAACTATATGAAAATCTTGTTCCAAAATATTCACAAGAAGAAATCCTTTACCATGTCAGACAATGCGAACATAGTGGCTTATTTCTCAATGTACAACATTATTTTGGTGGTTTCTCAATTCAAGATTTATCTCCTTATGGTCATCAGTTCATCAATGATATTCGCCAAGATACCAATTGGAATCGAACAAAAGATATAGCAAAGAATGTTGGTTCTTTTTCACTGGATGTCCTTAAAGATATTTCATCACAAGTTATTACCAATCTCATTTCAAATCAGCTTGGCAATAAATTTTAAGTAGACAGTAGCATGGTGGCTTTCAACCGTGCTTTTTGTTTTGATTGCTTGCACACCTTTTAATTTTTGGTTATTCAAATAAATACCATCTTCTCTTATTTTTAATTCGTTCATAGCGTCTCCTTTCTAACCATCACCAAGTAGCTTCTCTGTCGTCACGCCAAGATATTTAGCAACCTTGGCAAGATTAGATGCTGATGGAGTGGATTTGTTCCATTTCGAAATCAAACCATTTGGAAATTCCAGATCTTTTTCAATGCGATAGATTGATATCCCCTGATTTGCAGCAACATCTTTGATAGTATTGTAAATCATGCTTTCCTCCTTTTTAGAAATATTTCTACGTTTTATTTCCGATAACTCTTGACAAATAATAGAACTTATTCTATTATAAGAGTATAAGAAAAGTAGCAAATACAGATTTTATCTGTTTCTGCGTCTGTAGTATTTATTATTTTGTGTACCTCCCAAGTACAATACCATGATACCACAGAACTATTTCTATTGTCAATAGAAAACACAGAAATATTTCTATTTTTCTTAGATTTTTTCTGGAGGGTATTAGAAATGAATACTTACGAGATAATAAAAGAGCTCGTCAAACAACGTTTTATGACAGTTGCACAACTTGAACGAACTCTTGATTTATCAAATGGCTCTATTTCAAAGTGGGCAAAATCAAAACCTAATTCTGAGCCGTTAGAAAAAGTTGCCGATTACCTAAATGTTAGCACAGATTATCTTCTAGGACGTACGGACAACCCTGCGATTGCAAAGGAAACAGTAACCACTGCAGATGGCCGTATCGTTGACCTATCCAATCTTCGCGAACGTGTTGTCCTGTTCGATGGCAAGCCATTATCAGACGACGATGTAGATAAAATCGCTCAAATCATTAAACTCTCTTTGGGGGTATCGGATATTGAAAGTAAATGAACTACTAGATGAATACCAGGTCACACTCTATCTCTTCCCAGAAACCATGTGGGAGCGAAAAGGCTTCTATTTCCCCGATGAGCGCATTATTTACGTCAATGGGGATTTACCCCTAGAAGAGAGAGAAAAGGTCATCCTGCACGAATTGGGGCATATAAACCACAATCCAGCACATTACAAACGACTGCTTTACAAATATGAGAACGAAGCAGACCGCTTCATGATTCGACATCTCATCTCTGAAGAACTCGCACAGTACGAAGTATCCGACTTCAACTGGCTACAATTCGCAGAAAGACACAAAATCTCAACAACCTGGGGCGAAGATATGATTCAGGAAGAGTTTTATAGATTAATAGAAAAATTAGGAGCGTAACATAATGGGTATTCTTTCAAAATTATTCCCTAATATTTTCTCATCCACAAAGGACAATTTAGATACAAAAACTGAATTTAAAGAAACTATCATTTTTCATGACAGCTTTCTGTTAATGGGGACCAATTATCACAAAAAAGAAGCTTACCAAGTTGCTGATTTTTTAAGTGGTGGAGAACACTATTTTGGGAAAGATAATAAATACTTAAAATCATACATATTAAGAACTTATAAAACTGTTTACAAATACAATAAACTTAAAACAGTTGATGTCATCCTTCAAAGAGAACCTTTAAATAAGCATGATAAGAATGCAATAAAAATTTTAGTCAATAACACATTTGTTGGTTATATACCGGCTGAAATAGCAAGAAAAATCGCTTTTATGATCCAGAATAAAAAGTACAGATATGATGCTATCTTAACTGGTCGAGGCGGACCTTACAAAACAGTAGATTTAGATACTGAAAAAATTATAGAACGCAAAAAAGAATTGTCTTATTATCTTGATTTGACAATCTGGAAAATCGCTAAATAAAAAAATCCCCACACTCTCCATCGCCAAACTTTGAGTGTGAGGATATCCTGGATAGTAAAAGGCATTAAAAAGCCCTCTTTACTATACCCATTTTATCAGAAATGAGGTTAAAAATCAATGATTGGAAAATACCAAAAAAACGGAGTCACTGCTTACTATTTTAAGGCTTATCACGGATTAGATCCGTTGACTAACAAGAAGATTCAAACCTTCCGTCGTGGCTTTAAAACAGAACGTGAGGCGAGACTTGCTGAAGCAAAGTGCCTGACTGACTATGAAAAAAAGACATTCAGAGCAAAAAACACCACTACAACCACCTTTCTACAAGTCTATGAGATTTGGAAGGACCATTATAAAAACACTGTTAAAGAGTCAACCTACGTAAGCCAGACTAGCATTGCCGACCGTCATATCTTGCCGATTTTTGGAGATAAAGCTATAAACAAGATTACTATGACCATGTGCCAAACTCAAGTCAATAAGTGGGCAGACGAATACAAAAGATTTTTTGGAATCATCAGCATAGCAAATCAAATCTTTGACTACGCTATTTCGATGGAGTTGATTGAAACGAATCCAATGAGAAAGACACTGAAGCCTAAACGACAAAAAAATAATACAGATGAACTTGAAAAGTTCTACAATAAAGAAGAACTGAAGGAATTTTTCAAAATCGTTAAAGGCTTCGACGATGAAGAAATGCTGACGTATTTTAGATTACTAGCTTTTACCGGAATGCGAAAGAACGAAATTAGCGCTCTAAGATGGTCTGATATTGATTTAAAAAAAGGACAGATTACTGTCAATCAAACCTTGGCCAAGGGGGAAGATAATAAACTTATCTTTCAGACTCCAAAGACAAAAAAGAGTGCCCGAACAATTACCCTCGATTCAAAAACAATTAAGGTTTTAAAAGATTGGCACAAGTATAGTACAAAAGGACTTCTTTTTAAAAATGAGAATGGAGAACCTAAAAGTGTTGTCCATGTCAACAATATGTTGAACAGAATCTGGAGGAAGCATCCTGATTTCAAACGAATCACACCTCATGGGTTTAGGCATACACACTGCTCACTACTCTTCGAAGCTGGTGCTACTATTAAGGAAGTCCAGGAAAGACTCGGTCATGAGAATATCCAAACCACTATGGACATCTATGCTCACGTCACTCAAAAAGCAAAGGATGAAGTGGCTGACAAGTTCGCTTCTTACATTGGTTTTTAAAATATGGGTATCAGCGTGGGTATCAAAACAAAAAAAATAGGCTCTCCGAAAACTCGGAAAGCCTTATTTAATGCTACTTAGAGCGATTATTTTGCGATTGGGTAAACAGAAACTTGTT
>CAUQZY010000078.1:0-6732 GCA_963522395.1 uncultured Streptococcus sp. | reverse complement strand
TCGTTATTACTGAGATTCCTTATGAAATCAATAAGGCCAATCTGGTCAAGAAAATTGATGATGTCCGTATCAATAACAAGGTGGCAGGTATCGCTGAGGTTCGTGATGAGTCTGACCGTGACGGTCTTCGTATCGCGATTGAACTCAAGAAAGACGCTAATACGGAGCTTGTTCTAAACTACCTATTTAAGTACACTGACCTACAAATAAATTACAACTTTAACATGGTGGCGATTGATAATTTCACACCTCGTCAGGTCGGGATTGTCCCAATTTTGTCTAGCTACATCGCACATCGTCGCGAAGTGATTTTGGCGCGTTCACGCTTTGACAAGGAAAAGGCTGAGAAACGTCTCCATATCGTCGAAGGTTTGATTCGCGTGATTTCGATTTTGGACGAAGTCATTGCCCTTATCCGTGCTTCTGAGAATAAGGCGGACGCCAAGGAAAACCTTAAGATCAGCTATGAGTTTACAGAGGAGCAGGCTGAGGCTATCGTTACCTTGCAACTGTATCGTTTGACCAATACGGATGTCGTTGTCTTACAGGAAGAAGAAGCAGAGCTTCGTGAGAAGATTGCTATGCTGGCGGCTATTATCGGTGATGAGCGGACTATGTACAATCTCATGAAGAAAGAGCTTCGTGAGGTTAAGAAGAAATTTGCGACTCCACGTTTGAGTACTTTAGAAGACACTGCGAAAGCAATCGAGATTGATACAGCTAGTCTGATTGCTGAGGAAGATACCTATGTCAGCGTGACCAAGGCAGGTTACATCAAGCGTACCAGTCCACGTTCCTTTGCAGCTTCAACGCTAGAGGAAATTGGTAAACGTGATGATGACCGTTTGATCTTTGTACAAGCTGTCAAGACAACACAGCATCTTTTGATGTTCACAACTCTTGGAAATGTCATTTATCGACCAATCCATGAATTGGCTGATATTCGTTGGAAGGATATCGGTGAGCATCTGAGCCAGAGCATTACAAACTTCGAAACCAATGAAGAAGTACTTTACGTAGAAGTGGTAGATCAGTTTGATGATGCGACAACCTACTTTGCTGCAACTCGTCTCGGTCAAATCAAGCGTGTAGAACGCAAAGAATTCACTCCATGGCGGACCTACAAGTCTAAGTCAGTCAAGTATGCTAAGCTCAAAGACGAGACAGATCAGATTGTAGCAGTAGCTCCGATTAAACTGGATGATATTCTCTTGATTAGCCAAAACGGTTATGCCCTTCGTTTCAATATCGAAGAGGTTCCTGTTGTCGGTGCCAAGGCTGCAGGTGTCAAGGCTATGAATTTGAAAGAAGATGATGTCCTCCAATCTGCCTTTATCTGTAACACCTCATCCTTCTATCTCTTGACTCAGCGTGGAAGTTTAAAACGTGTTTCTATTGACGAAATTCCAGCAACCAGCCGTGCCAAACGAGGACTACAAGTCTTGCGTGAGTTGAAAAACAAACCGCATCGTGTCTTCTTAGCAGGAGCAGTTGCAGAGCAAGGTTTCGTTGGTGACCTCTTCAGTACAGAAGTGGACGGGAACGATCAAACTTTGCTTATCCAATCCAATAAAGGAACGACTTATGAAAGCCGATTGCAAGACTTGAATCTGTCAGAACGAACCAGCAACGGTAGCTTCATATCCGATACCATTTCAGATGAAGAAGTTTTTGATGCCTATCTTCAGGAAGCTTATACAGAACTAGGATCTAACAAATAGTAAAGATAATGAAAAGGTTTTCGTCGAGAAATTTCTTAAGCTATAGAGTTAAGAGTTGAATTTGATTATATATACAAAAACGAACAGTGCTGATTCCCAACTGATAGGGACTTAATCCTGTTCGTTTTCTTGTTTCTATTGGTATAGACCGCCTGCTATTTAATTGTGAAATCATTAACATATGGTCAATTATTCAAGCTAGATTAATAAAAAAATAATATTTTTTAAGAAAACGATTGCGTCACATTTGTTTTTATGTTATACTAATATCGTTTCAAGAAAGCGCGTTCAAGAAATGTAGTTTGATTAATCTAAAAGGAGTTTTGTATGTCTCAAAATAAACAAGATAAAGGATTTCGTTTTTCTATTCGTAAACGTAGTGTTGGAGTATGTGGTGTTGCCATTGCAACATTTTTGCTAGCTTCTGGCCTTGTATTTCAAACAAATGTAGTAAAAGCAACAGAGCCAAGCGTTGCTGCAGTTGCTGGTGAAAATATTGCTGCTCATAAACCAGCGAGTCAGAGTTCAATTGCTTATGGAGGAGATGCTTCTAGAGCAGTTGACGGCAATCGTGATAATGCGTGGAACAATCGTTCAGTTACTCATACAGATTTTCAAGATCATTCTTGGTGGAAAGTTGATTTAGAGAAAGAAGAATCAGTAGGAACTGTTCGTATTTATAATCGTGGAGATGGGAATGTAGCAAATCGTTTATCTAATTTTGATGTTATTTTATTAGATAAAGATGGTAAGGAAGCAGCTCGTCAACATGTTGATAGTTTAAATAATCAACCAACAGTTGATGTTCAATTCACTGGAGTTAATGCGAGATATGTAAAAATTGAATTAAATAAATCTAAAACTCCACTTAGTTTAGCAGAAGTTGAAGTATATCGTTCTGTAAAAGAAGAAAAAGTAGTAGAAAGTAAGAAAACAGAAAACAAAGCTAAAACAGATTATACTGCAGAACTAAATAAATATTTGTTTGGTTTGAATTATGATAAAACAAATATTTTAACTAGACGAGGCGAGGCAATAGAAAATTACACGAATACAAGCACAAAACAACAAGGAAATGAATTTGTGGTTGTAGAAAAAGTGAAGAAAAACCTTTCTAATGGTTCTGCAGATGTTGCCATTAATGGTAACGGAGATATCTTCCTAGGTGCTTTGTTTAAAGCCAATCAAGACCTTCTAGAAAATAAACCACAACAAATTAGTTTAGATCGTAGCAAAGGCAGAATTAGTGTTGATTTACCAGGAATGGTAGGCGGAGATAGCTATGTAGATGCTAATCCAACTGTAAGTGGTATGCAAGAAGGTGTGAATACCTTGTTAAATCGTTGGCATGAAAAATATGCTGCGAAAAATCCTGCTCCAGCACGTATGCAGTACGAATCAACTTCTGCTTACAGCATGAATCAATTGAAAGCAAAATTTGGAAGTGATTTTGAAAAAGTCGGTGTTAATTTGAAAATTGATTTTGAAGCTGTCAATAAAGGTGAAAAACAAATTGAGGTAGTTGATTTTAAACAAGTTTACTATACTGCAAACTTTGATGCTCCAAAAAATCCATCAGATGTATTTGCTCCAGGAGTAACAGTTGATCAATTGAAAGCACGTGGAATTGATGAAAATACTCCTCCTGTATATGTATCAAGCGTGTCATACGGACGTCAAATGTATGTTAAGTTTGAAACAACAAGCAAGAGTACCGAGTTGAAAGCAGCAATCAATGCTGTAATCAAGGGTGTGCCTATTAAACCAGAATCTGAATGGGCACGTGTCTTGAAGAATACAACTGTAACAGTTTCAATCGTAGGTGGAAATGCTGATGGCGCTGCACGTGTTGTGACAGGTACAGTAGAAGATTTGAAGAAATTGATTCAAGAAGGAGCTACTTTCAGTACGCAAAACCCTGCTGTTCCAATTTCTTATAAGACTGCATTCTTGAAAGATAATCAAGTAGCCACAATTCAAAGCAATACAGACTACATTGAAACTAAAGTGACTTCATACAAAAATGGTTATCTCAATTTACAGCATAAGGGAGCTTATATCGCTCGTTACTATGTTTACTGGGATGAAGTAACTTATGATAAGGATGGAGTTGAAAGCATTCGTTCACGTCAGTGGGAGCATAACGGCAAGAACAGAACAGCTGGCTTCCAAACTGAACTTCAATTTAAAGGAAATGTGCGCAATATACGCGTGAAGATTCAAGAAAAAACAGGTCTTGTTTGGGAACCATGGCGTACTGTTTATAATCGCACAGACCTTCCTCTTGTTCAAAAACGTACCATTATTAATTCAGGTACAACAATCAGACCAAAATACGATGAAAAAGTTGAAAACAACTAATTCTCACTGGTAAAAGGAATCAGTTCTATGAGCTGGTTCTTTTTATTGAAGAAATTTTCTGAAAATTACAAAATATGCTTGCTATTTTAGAAAAATAGTGTAGAATAAAAGAAATAGGTTTTTAGAATAAGGAGTGGAATATGACAGTAACGATTGATTGGGAAAACCTCGGTTTTTCCTATATGAAATTACCTTATCGCTATATTGCTCATTTTAAAAATGGACAATGGAATCAAGGAGAGCTTACAGAGGATGCAACTTTGCATATTTCAGAGTCTTCTCCAAGTCTCCACTATGGACAACAAGCATTTGAAGGATTGAAAGCTTATCGTACTAAGGATGGTAGTATTCAACTTTTCCGTCCTGATGAAAATGCTAAACGTCTGCAACGTACTTGTGACCGTCTCTTGATGCCCCAAGTTTCAACAGAAATGTTTGTAGAAGCCTGTAAGGCAGTTGTCCGTGCCAATGAAGAATACGTACCACCATATGGAACAGGTGGAACCCTTTATCTTCGTCCACTGTTGATTGGTGTCGGAGATATTATTGGGGTTAAACCAGCAGAAGAGTATATTTTCACCATCTTTGCTATGCCAGTTGGAAATTACTTTAAAGGTGGTTTGGTTCCGACAAACTTCTTGATTCAGGATGAATACGACCGTGCCGCTCCAAATGGTACAGGTGCGGCTAAGGTTGGTGGGAACTATGCTGCCAGCCTCTTGCCAGGGAAATTGGCCAAGTCACGTCATTTCTCAGATGTTATCTATCTAGACCCATCAACTCATACAAAAATTGAAGAAGTCGGTTCAGCTAACTTCTTTGGAATTACAGCTGATAATGAATTTGTAACACCATTGAGTCCATCTATCTTGCCATCTATTACCAAGTATTCTTTGCTTTATTTGGCAGAACATCGCTTGGGCTTAACTCCTATTGAGGGGGATGTCCCGATTGATAACCTTGATCGTTTTGTAGAGGCAGGTGCCTGTGGTACAGCAGCAGTTATTTCACCAATTGGTGGAATTCAACACGGTGATGATTTCCATGTATTCTATAGTGAAACAGAAGTAGGTCCTGTGACTCGTAAACTCTATGATGAATTGACAGGAATTCAGTTTGGCGATATTGAAGCGCCAGAAGGTTGGATTGTAAAAGTAGATTAAAATTAACTAAAGGAGATTTTTTATGAAATCGAAAAAGTGGCTCTTAACAGCAGGAGTGGTCCTGAGTACAACAGCTCTTTTAGTGGCTTGTGGAAAAGCTGATAAAGAAGCAGATGCACCGACAACATTTTCATATGTTTATGCAGTAGATCCAGCATCTTTGGACTATAGTATAGCGACTCGTACATCTACAACAGATGTCATCGGGAACGTGGTTGATGGCTTGATGGAAAACGACCAGTACGGAAATGTTATTCCTTCCTTGGCTGAAGATTGGTCTGTGTCCAAAGATGGTTTGACTTATACCTATAAACTTCGTAAAGGAGTTAAATGGTACACTTCTGAAGGTGAAGAATATGCAGAAGTAACAGCCCATGACTTTGTAACAGGATTGAAACACGTAGCTGATGGTAAGTCAGACGGTGTCTCTCTCATCCAAAATTCAATCAAGGGCTTGGATGCCTACATGACTGGTGAGACTAATGATTTCTCTACAGTTGGTGTTAAGGCCTTGGACGATTACACAGTCGAGTATACCCTAAACAAACCAGAAAGCTTCTGGAATTCTAAAGTTACAACAGCGACGATGTTACCTGTAAATGAAGAGTTTTTGAAGGCGTCAGGTAAAGATTATGGAGCAGTTACTCCAGCAGGGATTCTCTATAATGGTCCTTATTTCTTGAAGACTTTGACTTCTAAATCGTTAATTGAATACGAGAAAAACCCAAATTACTGGGATAAAGAAAAGGTAAAAATCGAGAAAATTAAATTGACTTACTACGATGGTTCTGATCAGGAATCGTTGATTCGTAGCTTCTCTTCTGGTGCTTATACAACAGCCCGTCTCTTCCCAAGTAGTTCAAACTTTGCTTCAACTTTGGAACAATACGGAGATAAAATCACTTATAGCCCACAGGACTCAAGCAGTTATTACTTCACCTTTAACGTAAATCGTCAGTCATACAATAAAACTGCCAAAACAAGTGAAGAGCAAAAAACTTCTACAAAAGAAGCGATGCTTAATAAGGACTTCCGTCAGGCTATCAACTTTGCCTTTAACCGCCATTCTTATGCTGCTCAGTTAAATGGTGAAGATGGGGCGGACAAGATTATTCGTAACAGCCTTGTTCCTGACAACTTTGTACAAGCAGGTGGTAAGAACTTTGGACAAATCGCTCAAGCAGAGTTGGTGAACTACGGTGACCAATGGAAAGGTGTTGAGCTAGTTGACGGTAAGGACTCTATCTACAATCCTGACAAGGCTAAAGCTGCGTTCGAAAAAGCTAAGAAAGACTTGGAATTTAAAGGGGTAACTTTCCCAATTCACTTGGATGTCCCAGTTGAACAAACCGATACCATCGCCGTTCAACAAAGCAACTCTTTCAAACAGTCAATCGAATCAACTCTTGGTGCTGAAAATGTTGTCATCGACGTTCTTCAAATGACAGATAATGAAAAGGAAACAATCACTTCACAAGCGCGTGTTC
>CAUQZY010000077.1:0-6839 GCA_963522395.1 uncultured Streptococcus sp. | reverse complement strand
TAAGAGGAGTGTGAGGAAGTGGAAAAGAAAATTGTGAAGGATATTTTGTTTTTATCTCAGGTATCTCAGCTGGCAAGTCAGGATGATCTGTATCTTGCTAGAGACTTACAAGATACTCTCTTAGCAAATCGTGAGACCTGTGTTGGTCTAGCTGCCAATATGATTGGGGTGCAGAAGCGCGTGATTATCTTTAATCTTGGCTTGGTTCCTGTGGTCATGTTTAACCCAGTGCTTCTGTCTTTTGAAGGACCTTATGAGACAGAAGAAGGCTGTTTGTCCTTAGTAGGTGTGAGACCCACTAAGCGTTATGAAACTATAAGGGTTGCCTATCGTGACAGCAAGTGGCAGGAACAGACCATCACCTTGACAGGCTTCCCAGCTCAGATTTGCCAGCATGAACTGGATCATTTGGAAGGACGAATCATTTAGGAGGAAAGCAAATGAAACGAATAGTCTTTGAACTTATTTTTATCGCAACGACCTGGTATATCTTTTTACCGCCTCTTAACCTGACCAGCTGGGAATTTCTCTTTTTCCTCTGTGGGCATTTACTGCTTGTAGCAATCTTATTTGGCTTTGGCAAGGGAATTAATCTGGTCAAAACGGTTCATGTGCGCCACGGCAAGGCGGAAGCTGCTTTAAATTTTGAGGGTCTCAAAATCAATCGGTTAGGGAAAGTTCTTTTTGCTTCTATTGGAGGAATTCTTCTCTTGGCTGGTTTAGTTTCCTTGGTGACCTCCAGCATTTTTCAGGCTAAAAATTATGCCAATGTAGTCACAGTTACGGAAAAAGACTTTACTGAATTTCCTAAGACTGACACCAGTAAGGTTCCTATCTTAGATAGAAGTACCGCTGAAAAAATTGGTGACCGCTACTTGGGTTCCCTAACAGATAAGGTGTCGCAGTACGTAGCCGCAGATACCTATACCCAATTGACGATTGATGGGAAACCTTATCGAGTTACGCCACTAGAATATGCAGACCCTATCAAGTGGTTTAATAATCAGGCCAAGGGAATCGGCGAGTATATTAAGGTGGACATGGTAACTGGAAATGCCAATTTGGTGGACTTGAAGACACCAATCAAATATTCAGACTCGGAGTATTTTAACCGCGATGTCAAACGTCATCTGCGCTTTAAGTACCCAACCAAGATTTTCAAGACTCCATCATTTGAGGTGGACGATGAGGGCAATCCTTTCTATGTAGCAACGGTTTATCAAAAGCAATTTGGGCTTGCGGTTCCCCGTCCTGCTTCAGTCATTATCCTGGACGCCACAAATGGAGAGACCAAGGAATACAGCTTATCAGATGTTCCAGAATGGGTGGACAGGGTCTATCCAGCTGAGGAAACCATCGAGCAAATCAACTATAACGGCAAGTACAAGGACGGTTTCTGGAATGCTATGATTTCCAAGAAAAACGTGACCCAGACTACCAAGGGATATAATTACTTGTCTATTGGCAATGACATCTATCTCTACACAGGTGTGACGTCGGCCAATGCAGATGAAAGTAATCTTGGTTTCATCCTTGAAAATATGCGAACAGGAGAAATCACGAAGTATAGCTTGGCTTCTGCGACCGAAGAATCAGCCCGTGAATCAGCCGAAGGTGCTGTTCAGGAGAAATCCTACAAGGCAACCTTCCCAATCCTCATCAACCTCAATGACAAGCCTCTCTACATCATGGGCTTGAAGGACAATGCTGGCTTGGTCAAAGAGTACGCTTTGGTAGATGCAGTCGAGTACCAAAATGTTATCGTAGCAACGACAGTGGAAGAACTGCTCAGCAAGTACGCCAACAAAAACGATCTTGAAATTGATAATGAAACCACAGAAAGCATCAAGGGTGTAGTAGCAGACCTCAAATCAGCTGTTATCAAGGGCGATACTGTCTACTTCTTTAAAGTTGATGGTAAGATATATAAGGTTAAGGCCTCAGTATCAGATGACCTCCCTTATCTTGAAAATGGTAAAACCTTCGAAGGTCAAGTAGGAAAAGACAATTATCTCAAGACCTTTAAAGTGCAGTAAAAAAGGCTTATTTAAGAAATATATGTTATAATAAGGTAAAATAAGCCTAATGGAGGACAAACAAATGGGGTTTTATTTGATGGTTGCTTCAATGCTACTTGGATTGCTCGCTTTGAAGATAGGTTTTTCTCAGTTCAAGGAGAAAAAAGATACATTCTTATCTATCTTAACAAGTTTAGCTGGCCTAGCCCTTGTTCTCGTGGCTGTCTGGTTAGGATGGCCCAAATAAATAGAGAAGCCTCGGTCAAACCGAGGTTTTTCAGATGAATTTCTTGGTTGTGGCTAAAAAATATGCTACACTATCAATATGAAAATTTTAATCCCAACAGCAAAAGAAATGAACACAGACTTGCCAAGTATCGAAGCCGCTCCTTTAAGACTAGAAAGTCAGGCTGTGCTGGATGCCTTGACCCTCTATTCTGCTAGTCAATTGGAGAGTTTTTACAAGGTATCAGCTGAGAAGGCAGAGGAAGAATTTCAAAATATCCAAGCTTTGAAAAGGCAAACTGCTCAACACTATCCAGCCTTGAAACTTTTTGATGGGCTTATGTATCGCCATATCAAGAGAGATAAGTTGACCGAAGTAGAACAAGCCTATCTTGAAAATCATGTCTTCATTACCTCGGCCTTGTACGGTGTTGTTCCAGCCTTGTCACCTATGGCACCTCACCGTTTGGACTTTTTGATGAAGTTGAAAGTCGCTGGTAAGACTTTGAAGAGCCATTGGAAGGTAGTCTATGATGAAGCTGTGAAGCAGGAAGAAGTGATTTTCTCCCTCTTGTCATCCGAGTTTGAGACTGTATTTTCTAAGGAAATCAGAGAAAAAATGGTGACCTTCAAATTTATGGAGGACAAGGGTAATCAGTTGAAAATTCACTCAACTATTTCTAAGAAAGCGCGTGGTGCCTTTTTAACCGCTATGATAGAAAATCAAGTGCAGACGGTGGAGGAAGCTCGGCGTTTAAGCTTTGCAGGATTTACCTACCGAGAAGATTTGTCCCAACCACAGGAATTGGTTTTTGTAAAGGAAGTATAGAAATTAGATAAGAGAAAAAGTCAGCAGGAACATGCTGACTTTTTTAGCTTATAAAGTATTGGATAAATTAATCTCATTTGATAAGGTATTGAGATGATTAACCAAATCCATGATTGAAAGGTGATTTCGGCAAATAAACTTTTTAGTGATGCCTGGAATATAGAAATTAGACACGATGATGTCATAATCTGTCTGATTTAAAATTTCAGGACTTGTTTCCAATTGATCCCAAATATCGAAGGTAAAGCGATTATTACAGTAATAGGAAAGCATATCCATCAAGGTAAGGGATAGGGCATGGTCAAAGTTACTGATAATCAACACCTTGATAGGCGGTCGATTGGCTAATAATTGAGTAGTGATATTTTCTGCATGGGTGAAGAGGGTGTAAATCAAGTGCTCTAATTGTTCAGGATAATCATGTTGCCCGATTGCTTGCCGATATTGAGCCAGTTCTTGACGAGCACTTTCCATAAAGTCTGGGAAATAGACCTTGAACTTTTCTAGTGTAATTCCCTTTTGCTCAAATAAGAGTGGTGTTGAAAAGGTTTCCTGTCTTTCAAAATAAGCTGTATTGTGCAGGTGCCAAATGAGTTCATCATGATTAGCAAATTTAATATTAAATGCTTTAGATAATCGTTCCAAAATTTGGCTTAATAATTGATAAGAATAGCGAGATTCCTCATTTTTATTTAGAGAATCAAAGAATTGCTGTGGATCTAGAAAAATATCATTTTGAAGAAAGGAAATGAAAATTTGTGCCACAATATCTGGAGTCATTTCCAGTTCAAATTGTTGAGAGAAGTACGCAAGCTTGTCCTCAAAATCTGGTAAATTCATTAAAACAGGATAGTAGTCTTGGTAAAAATGATTCGGTAAATCAATGAAATGTCCATTTTTTACTCGATGAATACTAATTGCGAGCATCAGCTTATACATTCTATAGATTGCAAATCGCATAGGGTAATTTGTGGATTTATAGAAGTAGTCAGCGAACTCTGTTATGACTTTTTCAGAAATATCTGGGAAAGGCCAGTCTAGAAAATAATACCGCTCTGAAAAGTATTGGGCATAAAAATAGCGAATATCGATTTCATTTCCATTCAGGGATGTTGGAGTAAAAGACAGTTCAATTTGGAATTGTTTCGAGAGAATAGTGGTGATTCGATTTCCTAAGCGATAAAGATTGGCATTACTAGAATGCAGTTTTTCTACAGTTCGGTAAATAGGCAATCCTTCGTTAAAAAACATATATTCTAATAACTGAAAAGATTGGGAATGACTGAGGAAATAAATATAAATATCTTCTATACTTGCCGCTGTATCTAGATTTAGCATAATGCCATTGATAGAAGATTGAATTTTGAAGCTTGGGAATACTGTTCGTAGTTCGTTTAAGTCATTTTTCAGGATACGCTCGGTGCATTCTAAAGTTTGTGCTAACTCGTTTAGACGTATCCAATCTCGTTTCTGAATGAGTATTTCAAGTAGTCGTAATTGTCGTTGTTCCTTTGTAGATAATAGAGATCTCATAGGGTTCTATCCTCCTAAGCTCATTATATCATAGTCTATAATAAAAATGCTAATATTGATATTGTTAAGATGGATAATAATCCGATTTGATCTTAAAACAATATTTATGAATCGAATATAGGAAGGCAATTAAATATTAATGGAATATTTGTATTGATTTTGCGATTACATTTTTACCTCTATATTATTTTTTCTGTACCATTTGTACCAAAATTTGAGAATCATTTTTTTTGTCAGTAAATTCACTTTGATTAGAACAATTTAAATGAATCTTGAGGGAAAAAATACTATATATTAATTTGTAAAACTATATTGAATTATATATAAAATAGATGTAAATTGTATAGTATAAAATTATATTGAGGTAAAGAATATGAAACAGGCACAGAGAAAATCATTTGATTGGTATAAAATGCAACAACGTTTCTCTATTCGTAAGTATCACTTTGGTGCGGCTAGTGTCTTGCTCGGGACAGCCTTAGTCCTAGGAGCAGGAGCCAAGGCCCAAACAGTACAAGCAGATGAACATTATGCAGAAGTTACTAACAGTGTTTCTGTTGATAAGATAGCAGAAGCTACTAAACCAGTAGAAGTTTCTACAACTAAGAAAGAAACTACCTACCCAGCTCCAACTGTTGCGAACCCAGTAGAAACGACTCCAGCTAAAACTGAAGAAGCTACTAGATCAGCAGAAAAGGTTGAAGAGCCTAAAGTGGAAAAAGATGAAGTTTCTCATCAAAGTGCAGTTGATAAATCAAAATTGTTAACGGCTCTTTCGCGTGCTAAAAAATTAGAAGCAAAATTATATACAGAAGCTAGTGCTGCAAACTTGAAAGCAAGTATCCAAGCTGGTCAAAGTTTGCTTGGTAAAGCAGATGCAACTGAAGCTGAATTATCAGCAGCAGAGTCATCTATTCAATCAGCTATTATTGGGCTAGAACTTCGTTCTAACACTGATAAAGGAACTGTATCAGAAACTCCTGTAGCGAAGAAAGCTGATATAGTTGAAGCGAAGGAAGAGACTAAACCAGCTGCAACAACTGATCGTTCAGCTGTTGATAGCGCTGTTTTGCCAACTAGCACAGCTGCCAAAGTAGAAACAACTTCAGCTCCAGCATCTACTAATGAAATCTTGAAACCAGGTTTGAGCCTTTCTGATGCTCGCCAAAATCCAGCTATCCGTAAGGAAGACTTAGATAAAGGGCATAGTGGCTTTAGAGCGGCTAGCAATCCAGCCAATCCAATTGTATCAGGTTCTGGTAACACAGTTGCGTTTTCAGACATCAGTCAAGCTGGTCGTAGTTATAGTTTCCGCGGCTACGGGAACTCACGTGGTGGGAATTCAATTCATTACGATGTAACAACAGTACGTCAAGGTAATAGATTGAATTTCACAATTAGATATTCTGGTCCAGGTGAATTTGTTAATAATAACTTTATCTTGGATAAAGGGGATGGATTTGGAAATCCTTCAAATGCGACTATCACAACTCCAAGATTAAGAGAACAATCAAAACCTATTAGCCAGGGTGCCAACTTCGTATCTCACTCAGGATACAGTATGACCTCTGCAACTTCAACTAACATGGAACAAACAATCAGATTTAGTTTGCCTATCATTAATCCAAATGGTGACTTGTCTGTTCGTTTGAAACCAGTTACTTTTAACGTGGACCAAGGTGGTGGTGGTGCCGCTACTAGCAATGACCCATACAGTAACTCTAACTATTATTATAGAGCAAACCCACTATACTTGGATGCAAACCCTTATGGTGGTACTAATAATAAGACTGTTACAGAAGACATTGACTTCCAAACTGTCTATCTTCCAACTAGTAAGTTACCAGAAGGTCAAACTAGATTAGTTCGAGAAGGTGAAAAAGGACAACGTCAAATTACCTATAAGGTTCATCGATTTGGTAACGAAACACTTTTAGGATTGCCAATTAGTAATTCTGTTACTAAAGAAGCCAAGCCACGTATTATGCAAATTGGTGTGGCTAAAGAGCTAATCGATACAGTAAAACCACGTGTTGATCAAAATAAAGTTGGTGATACAAATAACCTCACTTTCTATCTTGATAACGATGGCAACGGTGTTTATACTGAAGGTGTAGACGAACTTGTTCAAAAAATTGCTATTAAAGATGGAGCCAAAGGTGAAAAAGGAGACCAAGGTGAACGCGGTTTAACTGGAGCTAAAGGTGAAAAAGGAGACCGAGGCGAACGTGGTC
>CAUQZY010000076.1:0-6887 GCA_963522395.1 uncultured Streptococcus sp. | reverse complement strand
TTTCATCAAACAAGGCTAGCTCAGCCCCTTTTTTAAACCGTTCTTCTGCAAAATCCGTCACAGACAAGACTCGCATCTCACCCTGCAACCCCTGCGTATTGACGATTTTCCCAACATTAAAGTAGTTCATCTTGTCTCCTGTAGTCTATTTCTATCCTTTATTTTATCACGTTCCAGGGATTTTCTCAAGTTGGAGGAAGATACATAGAGGGGGCGCTATAGTCCAAAAAGTGCTAATAGTTTCCTCTTTAATGTTAATTTATATTTGAAAGATGAGATATTCACATTCCCATTATACATATTACTATAAAATGTATACTCGCCAATTTCACCCTGACTTGTTTTCCATTTCATTCTTAAACTAGGCATATTATCTGGTAAATTTGTATGAATCAATAAGCATGTATAATTCTTTAAATTTTTAACTGTATGCAGTTTATCATTATCAACTAAACGATTACTTTTTGAATCATAGATTAAAGAATAAAATTCTATAATTTCAATATCAACTTCCTTTGGATAAAAAATCAAATGGTTATAATGTTTATCATTTTCATCATGTTTAAACTCATATATATGATGAAATCTCGCATGTAAGGAATCAAATTCGATTGGTTTAATTACCTGAATTTCGATATTATTGATATAGGCCTTATTCTGAAAACTAATTTTTAAAATTACACCTATGAAAGTCGAAATCTGTAAAATTCGCAATAACCAATCAATGTACATTGCCCAATCTATGTTTAAAATACAATCAATGTTCATTCTTTTCCAGTCCCTCTTTAAAAAGCCTTCCAAATCACGTTCATATTGGTACTTAATGGCTACAATTTTACACTCCTCGCAAAAGAGCGAGACATCCGTCCCGCCCTTCTTATTTTTCGTCAATAACGATTCTTACTTTTTTGTCTTCAGTTGGGACAGAGTAGACAATCGTTCTTATCGCAGAAATAGTGCGACCCTTACGACCGATTACACGACCCACATCACTTTGATCAAGATCCAAATGATATTCCAAAAATTCTGGTGTATCTTCAATCTTGATAGTTAAGGCATCTGGTTGTGAAATCAAGGGTTTCACAATTGCAATAATGAGATTTTCAATCGTATCCATCTGTCAACCTACTTTAAACTTATTTTGAGAATTTAGAATCGTGGAATTTCTTCAATACACCTTCTTTTGAAAGGATGTTGCGAACTGTATCTGAAGGTTGAGCTCCATCAGCCAACCATGCAAGAACGCGGTCTTCTTTCAAAGTTACTTGGTTTTCAGCAACAAGTGGGTTGTAAGTTCCAACTGTTTCGATGAAACGTCCGTCACGTGGTGAACGTGAATCTGCTACGTTAATACGGTAGAAAGGTTTTTTCTTAGAACCCATACGAGTCAAACGGATTTTAACTGCCATTTTTAAAGTCTCTTTTCTTATTTTTTATTTCGGTGAAATAGCTGAGCTATTTAGCACATGTTCTATTATAGCAGATTTCTAAGAGGTGTCAAGAAAAAAACTTGACAGAACTTAAATTTTTTTATTTTTTAGAAATATGTAGACGAATTGGGATAAGTTAGAAAGAGAAACTTTATGAATACTACTTTTGATACTATCTATAAATATTACCCTGTTAAGTCCTATATCTCTCCAAATCGTGATATCGAAGCTTGGCTCCTAAATCCTAAGCCCGTTCCCAAGCGAATATCAAGGATTTTAAGAACGATATCTACTAATTAATTTATAAAACATGGATTAATAGACTCTAAATAGGGGAATAATTTAGTTCTGTAAAAATTAACTTCTATACCTACAAAGCTTATTCTGACAGACTTTATAACAGTCTAAGAAAAAAAGTAGAGATTCATACAGTATCTAGATTTTCCAAAAATTCTTTATCATCAAATATTATTAACGAAACTATCCAAACCAAATCCGATGCATTGCTTCAAAGAATTCTTTAGTTGTTTGACTAGCGAGGGCTTTTATTAAAAAATTTTTTCAAATAATTGCCACCTTGGCACATAAATTCTTGCTTTCCAAATTTAAATGTGATATATTTATAACATAAAATTTAAGTGTTATATATTTATAACACAAAAAAGGAGTCTATCATGAAAAAAAGTCAAAAAATGCGTGGCCTCATTGCAATGATTGCCGTAGCTCTCTTTATTGATTTTATTGTTTTATTTGGTTCTAATCTTAGTTGGGGACCCAAGTTAGTTATTACTGGTATTTCAGTGTCAGGTCAGATTGTAGCTATTTGGAGCTGGCTACATACGAAACCACGGCCTCATAAGATTCAGAAAGATAAGGGAAAGACTATTTTTGACTTGTCTGCTAAGCTTTACACGATACTTGTGTTGGCAGCAAGCATTTTTTATACAGTAGGAATTTGGGTTGCGACCCCAAGCGAAAGTTCTGGTATTAGAGAATGGATTTTGGGGATTGGCCTCGTTATTGAAGTGATTGTATTTGGTTTTTTCTCTTTGAAAAATGTCAAGGAAACTCCGGACGAACGCTTTTATGCCAATTTAGCAAAGGCAGCTAGCTTGATGTTAGTTTTTACATTAGGCGCACTGATGATCCTAACAGTTATCATTGGGTATATGGGGTCTCTCACTCTTTACATGGGTCAAGTCTTTATTAGCATAGCTGCCTTGATTTTCATCTTTGCGATTGTCTACTTTATCTTGGAACGGAGAGGATAAGCATGGCCAAAGAAAGCAAGATTATTACTAATCTCAAATCTGTTCGTGAGTCCACAGGCATGACCCAGCAGGAGTTAGCCGACCTCATCGGCATGCGACGCGAGACAATTCTGCACTTGGAAAATAACCGTTACAACCCTTCGCTGGAAATGGCTCTTAAAATTGCTCAAGTTTTTAATCTGAAAGTAGAAGACCTCTTTGAACTCAGACAGAAAGAGGAAGCATAATTCTTTTCGAGACCTAGTATTAAGTTCATTGATTCATTAGGAATTCAAGCCAAAAGAAAAATCCTTTGAAAATATGCTCTTTTAAAATATAGTAATTCTTTGGAATTAATGTTTACTAATTGTGATGCTTTACGAGCTTTCTTAAGATATGATTCCTAAATACTTTGAGTACACTTATGGCATTGATGCCCCTAAGCAAGCGACTTTCTGGTTGGCTTCCTCTTAAACTGTCTTGTCACTAATATTTGAAATCCACTTCCTTTTAGGGTACAATGGTAGAAATGAATTTTTGAGAGGATCAGAATGAAAAAACTAGCAACCCTTCTTTTACTGTCCACTGTAGCCCTAGCTGGATGTAGCAGTATCCAACGTAGTCTGCGTGGTGATGACTATGTTGATTCCAGTCTTGCTGCTGAAGAAAGTTCCAAAGTAGCTGCCCAATCTGCCAAGGAATTAAACGATGCTTTAACAAATGAGAATGCCAATTTCCCACAACTATCTAAAGAAGTTGCTGAAGATGAAGCCGAAGTGATTCTCCACACAAGCCAAGGAGATATCCGTATCAAACTCTTCCCTAAACTCGCTCCTCTAGCGGTTGAAAACTTCCTCACTCATGCCAAAGAAGGCTACTATAACGGCATTACCTTCCACCGTGTCATTGATGGCTTCATGGTTCAAACTGGAGATCCAAAAGGGGACGGTACAGGTGGTCAGTCCATCTGGCATGACAAGGATAAGACTAAAGACAAGGGAACTGGTTTCAAAAACGAGATTACTCCTTATCTCTATAACATCCGTGGTGCTCTTTCTATGGCTAATACTGGTCAACCAAACACCAATGGCAGCCAGTTCTTCATCAACCAAAACTCTACAGATACCTCTGCTAAACTCCCTACAAGCAAGTATCCAAAGAAAATCATCGAAGCCTATAAAGAAGGGGGAAATCCTAGTCTTGATGGCAAACACCCAGTCTTTGGTCAAGTGATTGACGGTATGGATGTTGTAGATAAGATTGCTAAAGCCGAAAAAGATGAAAAAGACAAGCCAACTACTGCTATCACAATCGACAGCATCGAAGTGGTGAAAGACTACGATTTTAAATCTTAAAAATCAAAAAATACAGTATCCACATTCGGTACTGTATTTCTTTTATCCTCATTTTTAAGTTAGATTATTAAAATCCCAGATTTGGTCCATCCAGCCTTCATAGAAGTCTGGCTCGTGGCAGACCATAAGAATAGATCCCTTGTATTCTTTAAGAGCACGTTTGAGTTCATCCTTGGCATCCACATCCAAGTGGTTGGTCGGCTCGTCCAGCACTAAAACATTGTTTTCACGATTCATCAAGAGACAGAAACGAACCTTGGCTTGTTCCCCACCTGACAAGACCTGAATTTGGCTTTCAATATGCTTGGTTGTCAGACCACAACGGGCAAGGGCTGCACGGACTTCTGCTTGGTTAAGTGCAGGAAAGGCATTCCAGACAGCCTCTAATGGTGTTTGGCGATTACCGCCTTCTACTTCCTGTTCAAAATAACCGAGTTCTAGGTAGTCACCGCGTTCCACTTCCCCAGCAATAGGTGGGATAATGCCCAAGAGGCTCTTCAAAAGAGTTGTTTTCCCAATACCATTTGCCCCGATAATAGCAACCTTTTGATTGCGTTCAAAGGTAAGGTTTAAGGGCTTGGTCAGAGGACGGTCGTAACCAATCTGTAAATCCTTAGCTTGGAAAATAAAGCGGCCTGGCGTACGAGCTGGTTTGAAATCAAAGGATGGTTTTGGTTTCTCACTTTGCAGTTCGATAATATCCATCTTATCCAATTTCTTCTGACGGGACATGGCCATGTTTCGTGTTGCAACACGCGCTTTGTTTCGAGCCACGAAGTCCTTGAGGTCTGCAATCTCTTTCTGCTGACGTTCATAAGCCGCCTCCAGCTGAGATTTCTTCATCGCATAGACTTCTTGGAACTGGTAGTAGTCACCAGAATAACGCGTCAGCTGTTGATTTTCCACATGATAGACAATATTGATAACATCATTGAGGAATGGAATATCGTGTGAAATAAGGACAAAGGCATTCTCATAGTTTTGGAGATAGCGTTTGAGCCAATCAATATGCTCAGCATCCAAGTAGTTGGTCGGCTCGTCCAAAAGCAAGATATCAGGCTTTTCAAGGAGAAGTTTTGCCAAAAGCACCTTGGTTCTTTGTCCACCTGACAAAGAGGTTACATCTGTATCCATGCCAAAGTCCATGACACCAAGGGCACGCGCTACTTCATCAATCTTAGCATCCAAGGTATAGAAATCACGACTCTCTAAACGGTCTTGAAGTTCTCCCACTTCTTCCATGAGAGCATCAACATCCGCTCCGTCTTCAGCCATTTCCATATAGAGGTCATTGATACGGACTTCTGCTTTGAAAAGCTCATCAAAGGCTGTACGGAGAACATCACGTACCGACTGCCCTTCAGCAAGGACGGAGTGCTGATCCAAGTAACCAGCAGTCACATATTTGGACCACTCAACCTTCCCTTCATCTGGCAGCATTTTACCAGTCACAATGCTCATAAAGGTCGATTTCCCTTCACCATTAGCACCGACCAGACCGATATGTTCTCCCTTGAGGAGACGGAAGGACACATCTTCAAAAATTGCACGGTCACCAAAACCGTGACTCAGATTTTTAACTTCTAAAATACTCATTTTAATTCCTTATCTTGTTTTTATGTAATTGTTTATAGAGGAGCCAAGCCAGATAGCCACCCAAGGTATTGGTCCACAAATCATCAATTTCAAAGACGCGATTAAAATCAAAGAAATAGTCCAAGACTAACTGCGTACACTCGATTCCAAAACTCACTAGAAGACTAAAAAGAAGGACCTTTTTTGTTTTCCGCAAGTTTGGAAGGAGATAAAGGAGTTGGAAAATCAGAGGAAAAAGCAAGAAGACATTGAGGATATTTTGTAGAAAAATCCAACATAATTGTCCCACATCACTCACTTCACCCAATTTCCAGAGAGAATTGAAAGGAGTCAAAAGAAAAACCAGGCGTCCAAGATGCTGAATACCTGGAGTTTCCACTCCCACGGGAGAATGTTCTTGAGGAGTAAAGCAAAAATAGATAATGCAAATGCTATAGAAAATGACTCCCCAGACCAAAACATGATTATAAGTTTTCTTCATCATTAAGGATTGACTGCTGCGACTGCTTTCTGGCGGTCACGTTTCATTGTATTAGAACGCAATTGTCCACAAGCTGCATCAATATCTGTACCATGCTCTTGACGAACCACACAGTTGACCCCTTTTTTCTTAAGCGTATCATAGAAGGCCATCACGCGTTCTTTTGGACTGCGGCTATATTGATCATGCTCACTAACTGGGTTGTAAGGAATCAAGTTGACATAAGACAATTTCTTGATATTCTTGAGCAATTCAGCCAATTCCAAGGCTTGTTCTACACCGTCATTAACTTCATTAAGCATGATGTATTCAAAGGTCACACGACGGTTTGTTGTCTCAATATAGTACTCAATAGCAGCAAAGAGTTTTTCAATCGGAAAGGCACGGTTAATCTTCATGATGCTTGAACGTAACTCATTGTTCGGTGCGTGAAGGGAAACGGCAAGATTGACCTGAACACCTTCATTAGCAAAATCACGAATTTTATGAGCCAAACCTGAAGTTGAAACCGTAATGTGACGAGCACCTATTGCCATTCCTTTATCATCATTGATGGTCCGAACGAAATTCAAGACATTGTTGTAGTTATCAAAAGGCTCACCGATTCCCATGACAACGATATGACTGACGCGTTCGTCCTGTCCACGCTCATCAAAGTATTTCTGAACCAGCATGATCTGCGCTACGATTTCACCATTATTGAGATCACGTTGCTTCTTGATCAAACCAGAGGCACAGAAGGTACAACCGATATTACAGCCGACCTGAGTGGTCA
>CAUQZY010000075.1:0-6910 GCA_963522395.1 uncultured Streptococcus sp. | reverse complement strand
AAATAGGCTCCATAAGATCCATAGGGGATTTACCCACTACAAATATTATAGAGCCGGTTTTTCAAGGCCTGATATTATGCGTTTTTATGATTTTGAAGATTTTTTGCCAAACCTTTTTTAAAATACATGAGTGTTATGATTTTTTATGATATAATGGCAGTGTTAGAAGTAAAATATATACATTTTTTTATATTTTACTGATATTTTAGTAATATTAAGCAATCCATTTTTCTATAATTAGAAATCAATGTAGTAGCTTATGATCAAGTAGAGGAAAAGATCTAAAATTTTAGTTAATACTCAATGAAAATCAAAGAGCAAACTAGAAAACTAGCCGTAGGTTGCTCAAAACACTGTTTTGAAGTTGTAGATAATACTGACGAAGTCAGCTCAAAGCACTGCTTTGAGGTTGTGGATAGAACTGACGAAGTCAGTAACTATACCTACGGCAAGGCGACGCTGACGTGGTTTGAAGAGATTTTCGAAGAGTATAAAGAAAGGATCTAGTATTCTGTCAAAGGAAAATATTAGAAACCTCTATTTTGTAAAAAATAGTTAGAAAGAAAGTTAGTAAAATGAAATATATCTTTAATAAACGTCAACGTTTTTCGATTCGAAAGTTTTCTGTTGGAGTGGCTTCTGTATTAATAGGAGTTGCCTTATTTACACCATCCCAGGGAGTGCTTGCTTCTACGGGAAATAATTTGGCAACAGAGATAGGGGTTAATTCTAAAAAGGAGAATTCTACCCCGACTGTGGAGAAAAAAGAAGGGGCTCAAAGTTCACCAGAGAATCGAGGTGCTATCTCCAGTCCATCTCCAAAAGATACTCCAATAGGATCTACAAGGACTACAGAACTCGAGACATCTGGGAATAAAGAAAATAATAGCTTGACTACAAGGGCTTTCGTGGCAGGTGAAGACAGATCAAGTGCTCTAGATGTGAGAGCAGCATCAAATCCTTCCGAGATTAGAAAATATGAATTGACTGAGGAAGATGCTAAAAAAATCAAAGCAGGAGTAATCGGTTCAGAAGGTAATAAGCTTGACAGTTTGTTACTAAACGGCCCTACGTTAAGTCCAGAAGCTTATACAGATGATGATTACTTGAAGGATAAAGAAGAACTTTATATTTATGAAAAAGGCGGGAAAAAGTATGTAGGCTATAATAGTCATCCCTTATTAGAAGATACAGATGGTGATGGTATTATTGACAGTAAAGAAAAACCAGATGAAAAATTAAAATGGAATGTCAGTGAGCGCGATATGATTATGTTCATGGAATTGTCCTACCGTGATGATAATTATATTGATAGAGTGTTGGATCATAAGAAACCTTTAACAGAATCAGAGTTATACAAAAAGAATGATGATAGGAAGCCACGTTATGAGTATATGATGATGAATAAGGAGTTGGGGCCTTATTGGAAAAGAAAGAAAAGCTATCATACATCCAGTGGACTAGATGCTGTCTTGTATGAAACTAAGAGTGATTTCTCATATTTACCAAATGGCACTGCACAAGTATTAGCCTTTCGTGGAACAAGTGATGTCAAAGATATTGTGGCTGATGGAGTACTTGGATTAGGAAGCAATCCTCAGCAAGGGAACGATGCAGAAAATATCATGCGTGAACTAGCTAAAGATAAGAGTATCACCAATCTTTATTTGACAGGACATTCTCTAGGAGGATATTTAGTACAACGGGCAATGGTTGAAGCCTATCAGCTGGCATATTCTGACAGTAGAATTATATCTCCTAAAGAACAGCGGGATTATAGAAACTTTTATAATAATGTATTAAAAAAAGGAACAACATTCAATGCTCCAAAAGTTGTGACAAGTTGGGTTTCCAGTCATGAATTTTGGCAAAAAGGTTTAGATAGCAAAAAAATAGCTAAGTCTGGTAAAATGACTCATTATATTGTTGATAATGATTCGACGATAAGAAAAGGGATCAGCAATGATAGTGATGTTGTTATAAATGTTGGAGCAACAAGTGGAGGTCATAGTTCACGTTCTTATTTTGAAAATGATATGATTAATAGACGACCAGAGTTTATTTCTGGGAAACGAATTTCCTTAGATGGGACAGGTTATCAAGATAGAAAAATTGCAACAGTTAAATCTGTAGAAAAAGTTGGAGAAACTGCTGTATACAGTAAACGCGGAGATGACATCATTAAGTCAACAACTGTTAGTATGAAAGATACTGATACAGGACAGATTACTAAAAATACACTTGATGAAGTGTTTAAGAAAGATGGTGCTAAATCAACAGTTGTCGTTACACCGCTTGAGCCAAGTGTCCGTTATGAAAAAGACGCCACAAAAGCCAAAGGTGAAGCAAAAGTAACAACAGCTGGTACTCCAGGCACTAGAACAGTAACTACAACCTATACTGTGAATCCGACAGATGGAAGCCTCATTCCGCATGAAGGACCAGCAGTGGTAGTCCCATCATCGCCTACAGTGGTCAAGGTCCCAGCTAAGGATGAGGTTGAATACCTTAAAGACGGCGATGACGTTGTTAAGAAAACAACCAGCTACCAAGTGAATGCAAGTACAGGCCACCTTACTCCGAAAGAGAAAAAGGAAGTTTTCAAGAAAGATGGAGCTAAGGCTAAGGTTGTCGTGACGCCACTTAAGCCAAGTGTCCGTTATGAAAAAGACTCCACAAGATCCAAAGGTGAAGCAAAAATCACAGTCGCTGGTACCCCAGGCACTAGAACAGTAACCACAACATATACAGTCAATCCTACAGATGGCAGTCTCATTCCGCATGAAGAACCTGCAGTAGTAGTCCCATCAACGCCTACAGTGGTCAAAGTCCCAGCTAAGGATGAGGTCGAATACCTCAAAGAAGGCGATAATGTTGTTAAGAAGACAACCAGCTATCAAGTCAATGCAAGTACAGGCAACCTTACTCCAACAGAGAAGAAGGAAATCTTCAAACAAAATGGTGCCAAGGCTAAGGTTGTTGTTACGCCATTACAGCCAAGTGTCCGTTATGAAAAAGACTCTACAAGAGCCAAAGGTGAAGCGAAAATCACAGTAGCTGGTACTCCAGGTACCAGAACAGTAACCACAACTTACACGGTTAATCCTACAGACGGTAGCCTCATTCCACATGAAGGAAAACCCGTTATCAAACCTTCAACTCCTACAGTGGTCAAAGTCCCAGCTAAGGATGAGGTTGAATACCTCAAAGAAGGCGATGATGTTGTTAAGAAGACAACCAGCTACCAAGTCAATGCAAACACAGGTGTCATTACTCCAACAGAGAAAAAGGAAGTGTTCAAGCAAGATGGTTCCAAAACTACAGTTGTTGTTATGGCACTCGAGCCAAGTGTTCGTTATGAAAAAGACGCTACAAAAGCCAAAGGTGAAGCAAAAATCACAGTCGCTGGCACTCCAGGTACCAGAAGAGTAACCACAACTTACACGGTTAATCCTACAGACGGTAGCCTCATTCCACATGAAGAACCGGCAGTAGTAGTCCCATCAAAACCTACAGTGGTCAAGGTCCCAGCTAAGGATGAGGTTGAATATCTCAAAGAAGGCGACGACGTTGTTAAGAAGACAACCAGCTATCAAGTTAATGAAAGTACAGGTGTTCTTACTTCTACAGAGAACAAAGAAATCTTCAAACAAAAAGGCGCTAAATCTAAAGTTGTCGTTACATCAATAGAGCCGAGTGTTCGTTATGAAAAAGACGCCACAAAAGCCAAAGGTGAAGCTAATGTAACAACAGCTGGTACTCCAGGCACTAGAACAGTAACTACCACCTACATGGTTAATCCTACAGATGGTAGCCTCATTCCGCATGAAGGACCAGCAGTGGTAGTCCCATCAACGCCTACAGTGGTCAAAGTGCCAGCTAAGGATGAGGTTGAATATCTCAAAGAAGGCGACGACGTTGTTAAGAAGACAACCAGCTATCAAGTTAATGAAAGTACAGGTGTTCTTACTTCTACAGAGAACAAAGAAATCTTCAAACAAAAAGGCGCTAAATCTAAAGTTGTCGTTACATCAATAGAGCCGAGTGTTCGTTATGAAAAAGACGCCACAAAAGCCAAAGGTGAAGCTAATGTAACAACAGCTGGTACTCCAGGCACTAGAACAGTAACTACCACCTACATGGTTAATCCTACAGATGGTAGCCTCATTCCACATGAAGGAAAACCCGTTATCAAACCTTCAACTCCTACAGTGGTCAAAGTGCCAGCTCAAGATGAGGTCGAATACCTCAAAGACGGCGATGACGTTGTTAAGAAGACAACCAGCTATCAAGTCAATGCAAGTACCGGCGCCCTTACTTCAACAGAGACAACAGAAATCTTCAAGCGAAATGGCGCTAAATCTAAAGTTGTTGTTACGGCACTCGAGCCAAGTGTTCGTTATGAAAAAGACGCTACAAAAGCCAAAGGTGAAGCAAAAATCACAGTCGCTGGCACTCCAGGTAGCAGAACAGTCACCACAACCTATACTGTCAATCCGACAGATGGCAACCTCATTCCGCATGAAGGACCAGCAGTGGTAGTCCCATCAACGCCTACAGTGGTCAAAGTGCCAGCTAAGGATGAGGTTGAATACCTCAAAGAAGGTGATAATGTTGTTAAGAAGATAACCAGCTACCAAGTCAATGCAAGTACCGGCGCCCTTACTCCAACAGAGAAAAAGGAAGTGTTCAAGAAAGATGGAGCTAAGGCTAAGGTTGTTGTTACGCCACTTAAGCCAAGCGTCCGTTATGAAAAAGACGTCACAAAAGCCAAAGGTGAAGCAAAAATCACAGTCGCTGGTACTCCAGGCACTAGAACAGTCACCACAACTTATACTGTCAATCCGACAGATGGTAGCCTCATTCCGCATGAAGGAAAACCAGTTATCAAATCTTCAACTCCTACAGTGGTCAAAGTGCCAGCTAAAGATGAGGTCGAATACCTCAAAGAAGGCGATAATGTTGTTAAGAAGACAACCAGCTATCAAGTAAATGCAAGTACAGGCAACCTTACTCCGAAAGAGAAAAAGGAAGTTTTCAAGAAAGATGGAGCTAAGGCTAAGGTTGTCGTAACGCCACTTAAGCCAAGTGTCCGTTATGAAAAAGACTCTACAAGAGCCAAAGGTGAAGCTAATGTAACAACAGCTGGTACTCCAGGCACTAGAACAGTAACTACCACCTACATGGTTAATCCTACAGATGGTAGCCTCATTCCGCATGAAGGACCAGCAGTGGTAGTCCCATCAACGCCTACAGTGGTCAAGGTCCCAGCTAAGGATGAGGTTGAATACCTTAAAGACGGCGATGACGTTGTTAAGAAAACAACCAGCTACCAAGTGAATGCAAGTACCGGCGCCCTTACTCCAACAGAGAAAAAGGAAGTATTCAAGAAAGATGGAGCCAAAACTACAGTTGTTGTTACGGCACTCGAGCCAAGTATTCGTTATGAAAAAGACGCCACAAAAGCCAAAGGTGAAGCAAAAATCACAGTCGCTGGTACTCCAGGTACCAGAACAGTCACCACAACTTACACGGTTAATCCTACAGTCGGTAGCCTTATTCCACATGAAGGAAAACCCGTTATCAAACCTTCAACTCCTACAGTGGTCAAAGTCCCGGCTAAAGACAAAGTCGTAGAAACCTCGATTGAACCAGAAGTGGAATACGTTAAAAATGTTGAAAAAGACTTCGGTACACCAGATGAGCGTACTGAGGGTGAAAAAGGTAAAACAGTTATAACAACCACTTACGATGTAGATTCAACTGACGGTCATATCACAGCACACGTTGGTAACCCAGTCGTCACCCCAGCAGGTAAAACAATCGTTAAAGTTGGTGCGAAAACTAAGGTTGAACACTCTAAAGATCCTGAAGGTCGTGATGTGATTGATACCACTACCTATGAAGTTGATTCAAAAACAGGTAAGGTAACTCCGACAACAGTTCGAACTTATGGTAAAACGAAAGAACCAACAGTAGAGTTAGAAAAAGATCCTAAGACAGGTGACGTTACAGTCACACCGAAGAAACCAGATGGCTCAACATACCCACCAGGAACTACGGTAGAAATTCCAGTTAAAGGTGACAAGACAATCACAGTCACAATCGGTGAAGATGGTAAAGGTAAAGTACCAAACAGTGACTTACCAGAAGGTAAAGTACCAGGTACAGGTAAGATTACTGAACCAGGTAAACCATCTGAGGAAGTTCCTAATGTAACAACTCCGCCTAAGGTAACAGCTGAAAACGGAGAATTGGCTGATCCAATCACTTTACCAGAAGTAACTATTGAGGTTCGCTGGCTTGATGAAGCTGGAAATGTATTGAAACCATCCCTTAAGACAGGTAGTGAAAAGGATGCTGAACATGGATCGATTCCAGGATATGAATTTATACGAACTGTGATTGCTGAAAATGAACCAGTAATGACCCATATTTTCAGAAAAGTAAGTGGAACTCCAATTCCAATTCCAGCAACTCCGCCTAAGGTAACAGCTGAAAACGGTGAACTGGCTGATCCAATCACTTTACCAGAAGTAACTATTGAGGTTCGCTGGATTGATGAAGCTGGAAATGTATTGAAACCATCCCTTAAGACAGGTAGTGAAAAGAATTCGGAACATGGAACAATTCCAGGATATGAATTTATACGAACTGTGATTGCTGAAAATGAACCCGTAATGACTTACGTTTTCAGCAAAGTAAGTGGAAATACAACTCCAACTCCAAATTCAGCAATTCCACCTAAGGTAACAATTTTTGAAAACGGTGTATTACCGGATTCAATTGAATTGCCAGAGCTAATGATTGATGTTCGCTGGATTGATGAAGCTGGAAATGAATTGAAACCATCCCTTAAGACAGGTAATGAAAAGGATGCTGAACATGGTTCAATTTTGGGATATGAATT
>CAUQZY010000074.1:0-6928 GCA_963522395.1 uncultured Streptococcus sp. | reverse complement strand
ACCCCTGAAATCTCAGGAGACATAATAGTCTGAATGGAGTCAATAATGAGGAAGTCTGGTTGGATGCGCTCCACCTCAGCTCGAACACTCTGCATATTGGTCTCTGCATAGAGATAAAACTCGCTATCAATATCACCCAAACGCTCTGCACGTAGTTTAATCTGCTGGGCAGACTCCTCCCCACTGACGTAGAGAACAGTCCCAACTTGAGACAGCTGGGTTGAGACTTGTAGGAGAAGCGTTGATTTCCCAATCCCAGGATCCCCACCGATAAGAACAAGACTTCCCGGTACCACTCCGCCTCCAAGTACACGGTTGAATTCCTCCATCTCCGTCTTGGTTCGATTGACATTGATAGAAGTCACCTCAGCCAGTTTCATGGGCTTGGTTTTCTCACCTGTCAAGGACACACGCGCATTCTTGACCTCGGCAACCTCAACCTCTTCTACAAAGGAAGACCAAGACCCACAGTTAGGACATCGTCCCAGATATTTAGGGGAATTATACCCACAATTTTGACATACAAATGTCGCTTTTTTCTTTGCGATGATAAACCTCTTTCTATATCTCTAACTCACACTCAATCACTTGGCAAAAATCAATCTTCTCATTTGGCACAAACTGGCGCATGAGCATTCGATGAGCAACAACTACCACAGTCTGATGTTCTCGATACTTAGACATACATTCTAGAAAACGAGACTTCATTTCCGTAGCTGTCTCATATTGAATAGGACTATTAGGAAGTAACTCCCCATGATTTTCTAGAAATAGTCTTCTAGCCTTTTCAAAATTATCTGTGCCACTTTCATAGACCTGCCATTCATGCAATAATGGCTCCACTCTCAAAGGAAGTCCCGTAGCACAAGCCACATAAGAAGCCGTTTCTAAAGCTCTTGTGACTGCAGAAGATATGATTATTTCAGCCGAAGGGAGTAAAGGATTGGTGCTCAGTTCCTGAGCCTGCTGCCGTCCCTTCTCAGATAAGGGTGCCAAATCTATCCCAAATCCCGTATAAGAACGCTCCTCTAACTCACGGTAATCTGGCTCTCCATGACGTACAAAGATAATCTTCATTCTAGTGCCCTGTCGATCCAAATCCACCAGTTCGAACGCCATCAGCCGCATCTCCATCTGCAATTAAGAAAGGAGCAAAGACAGCCTGGACAACACGTTCTCCAACTTCAAGAACAACCTCTTGGTCTGTGATATTCTTCATCTGAGCAAAAATATGCCCTTCATTCCCAGGATTTCCATAATAATCCCCATCAATGACCCCAACTGAGTTAATTAAAACCAAGCCCTTCTTACGAGGATTTGAAGAACGATCATAGAGGTAGAGAACCTCAGTCGGCTGCATATAAGCCTTAACCCCTGTCGGAACTAACACAATCTCTCCTGGAGCGATAACTGTACGCACAGCAACCTTTAAGTCGTAACCAGCCGCATGCGCTGTCTCACGCTTGGGCAATAAATTTTCATCTGTAAAACTCGAAACCAATTCAAAACCACGAATTTTCATCATCTTCTCTTTTCTATTATCATTTATTCTAGATTATTCTATCTTATTTATTCGGAAAAAGCACGAAAAAAAGAGCACACAATTCAAATCGCTTAGGGCTGCTGGATTCCTCCCCTGACCCGCTTCACGCAGAACTGTTGCTCCACTATTTATTATATCACATTCCTATTCATTTTAAAAGCAAAATTATTTTTTCCGTCTATTTCTAAAAAAGTCCTGCATAATAGCTGCGCATTCATCTTCCAAAATTCCCGTTTCAACCTCCACACGATGATTGAGACGATCATCTGTCAAGATATCGTACAAACTCCCAGCAGCGCCAAATTTCTGGTTTTTAGCCCCATAGACCACGTTTGGAATACGGGCAAGTCCAATCGCCCCACTACACATGACACACGGCTCAATGGTCACAAAAAGCGTGCAATCCAGCAAGCGCCAGCTCTCCTCCCTCAGGTTCGCATTCTCTATAGCCATAATCTCCGCATGCATAACCGCTCGCTGCAACTCCTCACGCGCATTATGCCCACGGCCAATGATTTCTCCGTCCTTGACAATCACACAACCAATTGGAATTTCATCGTGTTCAAGAGCAATCTCAGCCTCTCTCAAAGCTTCCCTCATAAAGACTTCTTTTTCTTCAACTGTATAATTCATCAATTTCCCTTTTACTACTTATCGATTTTATTATTATATCATGAATCCCAACACAAAAAAAGCCACCGAATGCGGTGACTCTATAGGGAGATTATTATGAAAAAGAAAAGTTTAGGATATTTGTTACAACAAGTTAGGAGGTCTTCTTGTAACTGTCTATAGTATACCCAACCTATCTTAAACAAATCTTAAAAATCTCTTATGACCAAACACTTTCTAAAATATTTGTTTGTTCACGACCAGGACCTACTGAGAAAGTAGAAATACGAACGCCAACCAATTCACTCACACGACGAACGTAGTTACGCGCATTCTCAGGAAGATCTTCCAAATTACGAACTCCAGTAATATCTTCTGACCAACCTGGCAACTCTTCATAGATAGGCTTGCAACGTTTCAATTGCTCAAGACTAGCTGGATAGTAGTCAATACGTTGACCATCAAGATCATAGGCCACACAGATTTTCACTGTATCTAAACCACTCAAAACATCGATAGAGTTCAATGAAAGGTTAGTAATACCAGAAACACGACGACTATGACGCATCACAACTGAGTCAAACCAACCCACACGACGTGGACGACCAGTTGTTGTACCATATTCATGACCGACTTCACGGATACGTTCTCCCACTTCATCAAACAACTCAGTTGGGAAAGGACCGTCTCCTACACGACTCGTATAGGCTTTACATACACCTACAACCTTGTCAATCTTACTTGGACCAACACCAGAACCAATTGTCACACCACCAGCCACAGGGTTTGATGACGTAACAAATGGATATGTACCTTGGTCGATATCTAGCATAACACCTTGTGCACCTTCAAAAAGCACACGTTTGCCGTTATCAAGCGCATCATTCAAAATGACAGATGTGTCTGTCACATATTTCTTGATTTGTTGACCATATTCGTAATATTCTTCAAAAATATCATCGAAAGCAATCGCCTTACTATCATACAATTTTTCAAAAAGACGATTCTTTTCAGCAAGGTTACGTTCTAAACGCTCACGGAAAATGTCTTTATCCAAAAGATCTGCGATACGAATCCCAACACGAGCAGCCTTGTCCATATATGCTGGACCAATTCCCTTGATTGTAGTACCAATCTTATTGTCGCCCTTAGCTTCTTCTTGCAAGCGATCCAACTCGATATGATAAGGCAAAATAACATGCGCACGATCAGAAATACGCAAGTTATCAGTTGTAACACCTTCCTCATGAAGATAGCTCAACTCTTTCACAAGAGATTTAGGATTTACAACCATACCATTCCCAATAACAGAGATTTTTTCAGGGAAGAAAATCCCAGATGGAATCAAGTGCAACTTAAATTTCTTACCGTCAATCACAATCGTGTGACCTGCATTATCACCACCTTGGTAACGTGCAATCACTTCTGCATTCGCTGAAAGGAAGTCTGTAATCTTCCCTTTACCTTCATCACCCCATTGGGTACCTACAACAACAACTGAAGTCATAATCTTGTCTGAGCCCTCAGGCTCTTCCTTTCTCACATACATGGCAGGACTCTCACCTGCAATTATATCTTACAATTTATTATAAGAAAAAATCGCCTTTTTATCAAGAAGAAACAATAGAAAGATTTGCTATTTCCAACTATTAAAAAAAGATTTAAAAAAATTACTAGCTATTTACTATTATCTTTCTATAAAAGAGTAAATTAGTTCGGAAATTTACTCAAAACATCTCAACACGAAATAAATCCCCGATTCATTATCATCTTTTCAAGATACAAACGATAAGCAACACGATAATGATAAACGATAAAATCCCTACGACACCCAATACCATATCTCACTAAATAATAAATTAAAAATTTAAAATGAAAATTTTCCCAGTCAAAATCATCACCAAATACAGTATCATACTCTTCTTCAATATTTCTATAAAAATCCGCCATCTGCTCATAAATTTTTTGTAGCATAAATATATACTCCTTTTCTTTTTATGACCTTTATTCTAACAAAAAATTTAAAACATTAAGTGTCAATTCCTGAATTGTTAAAATACCAGCCTCAACAAGATAAAAAATAGGAAAAGTTGACAGAATAGAAACAAATTTACTACCTGAATTTCAAAAGATTAAAGTCCTAAAAAGACCGCCTTAAAACTTTTGGGTAAACCCTATTATACCTATAATATTTTTATATAGGTATTGTGGATTTGATTTTGTAGTATAAAAAAATTCAAACCAGAATCTTTCTTAGAAAACGCCGTTTTAAGTGCTATCATTGCTCAAAATGGAGGTCTCTAAAACTTTTCTAGCCAAGAAAAATGTCTCGCCTCTAATAACACGAGATAGATTATTAATTACATAATCATGGAGTCTAGGACAATAGTCTCTCATCTCCAAAAAAAGCAACGGACAAGTTTTCCACCAAGCTTCAAGAACAGATACAGGTCTATTTTCAAGAAGAAATCACACCCCTTATCCATCAAGCTATCGAACTGGATACACAAGAGCCTATCTCCTCAGAGCAGTTGCTTGCATTCGCTCAAGTCCTTGAAGAAGAATTGGAAAAACTGAACCAGGACATTGAGGAGACACCCGTTAAAGGAAAGGATGAACGTAAAACCCAGCGTCGTAAACTCAAGAAAGTTTTGCGTAAAGTCAAGGAGAATTTTTCAGTGCGTGCTGAAAAGTATGAGAACTATCAGGAGACATTTGAAGGGCGCAACAGCTTTTCCAAAACAGATCCAGATGCTACTTTTATGCGAATGAAAGAAGACAATATGAAAAATGGTCAACTCAAGGCTGCTTATAATCTTCAAATCGCTACGGAAAACCAATTTGTTCTTCACTATGATGTTTTCTCAAATCCGACAGACACCAAGACTCTTCTGCCATTCTTTGAAACCTATCCACATGACGTACAGACAGTTGTCGCAGATGCTGGATATGGAAGTTAAGAGAATCTCCTTCGTTTAGATGAAAAACAGGTAAACCATCTGATTAAATATGCCATATTTGATAAGGAACAGAAAAGAGGGTATAAACAGTCGACTAGAAACTTAGCGAATTGGCACTATGATGACAAGGAGGATAGCTACACACATCCTGATGGCTGGTGCTATCGTTTTCACCATATCAAACATCAAAAAACACAGACGGACTTTCAACAGGAAATCAAGGTTTACTACGCTGATGAACCTGAATCAGCTCCTCAAAAGGGACTGTATATGAACGAACGCTATCAACACTTGAAAGCTAAAGAATGTCAGGCACTTTTATCTCCTGAAGGTAGACAGATTTTCGCTCAACACAAGATTAATGTGGAACCTGTCTTTGGGCAGATAAAGGCTTGTTTGAGTTACAAGAGATGTAATCTGAGAGGGAAGCGTCAAGTGAGAATTGAAATGGGATTGGTACTTATGGCCAATAACCTCCTAAAATACAATCAGAGAACGACTCAAAATTAAAAAGCTAGAGTTCCACTATTGGGAATCTCTAGCTTTTTTGTAGTCGAGAACTCTTTTGTCTCAGACTCTTGTACCAGGGCTATAAAGCCAAATTACCAGCCAGCGCCTAAAGATGCTGGCTTTCACGTTGTTCAAGCCTTATTGCTCTTGACTCGTCACTTGCTTCTCAAAGAGGCTTTAGTATTACTTACCACTATCCCTAAAGGGATCCTCATATTCTTTTACACTTAATTTATCTAGTGCTATATCATGCTTTACTCGTTCTCAAATTTTCATACTCGTGAAGAAATCATCCACTGGATAATTTCTTTAATCTTGAATATATTTCTTAATTGTGGCTTCATTAAGCCCTACTGTACTTACATAATAACCTTCCGCCCAGAAATACCGACTCCCAAACTTGTACTTGAGATTAGCGTATTTGTCAAACATCATTAATGCACTTTTTCCTTTTAATACTAGACTAAAATCAAAAAAACATCTTATAATAGTAGTTATGAAACTTACAAATGAAGAAATACAAAAAATTGAGAAACTCCTAAGAGATTCATCATACGTCAAATATCACAAACGTCTACAGATTATTTATTTTCGTTCAAAAGAAAAGAGTTATAAAGAAATCATGGATCTACTAGATTGCAATAAAACAACTGTTTGGAGGAATTTGTAAAAATATAAGGAGTTTGGTTTAGAAGCTATTCTTCAAGAAACCCGTGGTGGACGTCATCGAGAATATATGACTTACAAAGAAGAACAAGCATTTCTAAAACGTCATATAGAAGATGCTCAGGCTGGGGAATTTGTAACTGTCAATCAGTTATTTGAAGCCTATCAAAAAGAGATTGGTCGCACTTCATGAAACTCGAAACACTTATCCCTGGTGGAATACTTACTAATATGTGTACATGGTCTGACATTAAGTGACCCTCGATAATTTCAACTCCTTTATAACTACACAAGCGATGAAATATTTCTCCTAAACTACTTCAATATTGATTATAGATTACTTTTCGTCTATACTTAGGGGTAAACATGTTTGTGTGCGATAAACTATGAGCCTTTTGTACCATATTTTCTCCTTTCGCTTTACAATTGACTTGAACATCTTTATTGTATCGCGTTTGGAGTTTTTGGTATAACCTTCGACACGCACCCACATAGCAGGTGTTTTTTTGTCTCGCTCCTTTAGGTACGAGACGGACTGAAAGTCACATGACAAAAAAAGAGGCCTAAACCCCTTAACTAAATTACTCCGCCAGTAGGACTCGAACCTACGACATCATGATTAACAGTCATGCGCTAC
>CAUQZY010000073.1:0-6989 GCA_963522395.1 uncultured Streptococcus sp. | reverse complement strand
CCCATCAAGATAGCATGATTCAGAGTTGTTTCTTTAAAGTGTTGCAATTCTGCTGGCAAATGCCAAGGCAGACGATTGTCCTTCCCAATCACACCCTCTTCATCCTGGGCCCAAATAGCTACGATTTTCTTAGTCATGCTTCCATCCTTTTCACTGATAGTACTATTTTATCAAAAAACTCAAAAAAAGACTGGTTTGGAATAGCTTACAGAATAGAAAAAATCTGTAAGAAATTTCCTACAGATTTATATATTTTCTATTGTTTCTTACAAACCAGGTGCTTGTCCTAATTCTGCCTCAAGCATCCAGACTGTTTTTTCAAGGTCAGCCTTAGCTCCAACAAAGATATCATTGGTTACATCATCGCCTTCTTTATCTGTCACATCCAAAGCTTCTTGGAAAAGCGTGATGAGGTAACGATAAATTTCAAGGACACGTTCCAAACTTTCTTCTACATTGCGGAACTCTCCAACTTCTTCTTCGATTTCACTGTTTTGAAGGAACTCTGTCAATGTAGAGAATGGGCTACCTCCGAGTGTAATCAATCGTTCGCTGATTTCATCTAAATGACCATCAAGAGCATCCATGTACTCATCCATTTTTGGATGCCATACAAGAAATCCACGACCACGCATGTACCAGTGTACTTGGTGCAAAGCCACGTGGGCCACGTATAAATCAGCAACAGCTTGGTTCAATACTTCCTTTGTTTTTGCCAATGCTACTGGCGCTGTTTTTGTTAATGATGCTACATCTTTTACTGCTTCTTTTTTCAATTCTACCATTTTCTTTACCTCGTTCATTATTTTTTGCAACCACTTCTTAATGATTACTATCTTAGTATACCACTAAGAAAAACCAATAGCAAGTCAAATGACCCACATGAGAAAAGTTGCAATAGACTGATAATTTAAGAATTATTTAGAGATTTTTTGATTAATACTTAATGAAGATCAAACTAGAAAACTAGCCGCAGATTGTTCAAAGTACAGCTTTGAGATTGCAAATAAAGCCGACGTGGTTTGAAGAGATTTTCGTAGAGTATAAATTTCATGCTTCTTCGCTTCAGTAAAACAAAGAAAAAGAGGATGCAAATTTCTTGCACACTCCTTTCTCAACTTTATATCTTAATACCAAACGCTGACGTCAACACGACCTCGGATTCCTTTTAAGTATTCAGATGAAGTATATTGCCAACCTTTTGAACCTGAATAATGAGGATTGTTCCAATCAAGCGCATCCGTATAGGCTGCAACCCAGTTGACATGTTGTAAAATATCTGGATGATTCAAACGAGTTTGCAAGAGTTGACGATAGCTATAAACTTTCACATTTTGATAACCTGCTTTTTTCATAGTATCCATATACTTATTAATGATTTTAATCCAGATTCCAGTATCATTTGAAGCTCTCTTTGTTTTATTGACATATTCCCAGTTCTCAACATCATAGTAGATTGGATAAGACAAGTTCATCTTGTATTTCTTCAAGAGCTCAATAGTCTGATTGGCATCATTCTCAGCATCCGTCTCATTTTCAGCATAAGTATAGAGGTAAACCCCATAAGGAATTCCAAGACGGTTTAACTCCTTGATATTATGAGCCAATTCCTTGTCCTCAGTTCCACTATAGCCCAAACGAACAATAACTCCATCAACGCCATTATCGTCGATGACTTTTTTCCAGTCACTAATACGACCATTGTGCTCACTGACATCGATGACCTTTTTAACTTGATCAGTCCCAACTTGTTCTTCACGATGGTTAAAGAAGTAACGGTGGCCATTTCGATAAACCCAACCAACATTCAAGGCTTTCTTTTCTTTCAGTTCCCCTGAGTCAGCAAAAGTATAGCGAGTATCGTCCATAATTAACTCACCTGTTGCCATGGCACCACTTTCAGTAAGATAGTAATTACCTTGCCACTCATCTTGAGCCATGTAGCCCCACTTCTTGAAATAATACCACTTACCATCAATCTTTTGCCACTGTTCATTAGCGTAAGAACCATCAGCCTTAAGATAGAACCAACTCTTATAATGTTTATCGTAAAGCCATTCGTTTTGCATCATGGCACCTTGACCATTCAAGAAATAATTTCCTTGCCACTCATCTTGAGCCATATAGCCCCACTTCTTAAAATAGTACCATTTGCCATTGATTTTCTGCCATTCTTGATTTGCATAAGAACCGTCTGCCTTGAGATAGAACCAGCTATTATAATGATTATCGTAAACCCATTCATTTTTAGCCATGTGACCACCCGCTTTGAGGTAATAGTTTCCATGCCATTCTTTTTGGGCATAACGACCATCTGATTTTATATAGAACCAACTATTATAGCTAGTATCGAAAATCCACTCACTCTTGGCTTTTGAACCATCAGCTTTTACATAGAAATCTCCTTCCCAGTGTGCTGATGTTAAATTTGGCTTACTTTCTTCTTTCTGACTACTACTAGCTCGCGTCTCTTTTACTTCTTCCTTCTTCTCTTCTTCTTTTTGACTTGTAGTCGTTTCTGATTTCTTTTCTTCTACCTTGCTAGAAGAATCTTGAACTCTGCTTTCTTCCGAAGATGATTTCACTTCAGATTCATTTGCAGCGACATGACTAACTGCCAAACCTAGTAAACAGAGACTTGCTAATCCAATTTTTCCAATCTTGATTTTCAATCTTTCTTCTCCTATAAAAAATGGAACAGACATCTGAATGCTGTTCCACCTAGCTTTTGCTACTGATTATTTTACAAAGTCAAGCAAAGCCAAGAAGCTTTCTGCTTCAAGTGACGCACCACCTACAAGGGCACCGTCAACGTCTGGGCAAGCCATGTATGAAGCAACGTTTTCAGGTTTAACAGAACCACCGTATTGAACACGAACTTTGTCCGCAACTTCTTGACCGAAGTCAGCAGCTACAACGTCACGAACAACTTTACACATTTTTTGTGCGTCGTCTTGTGAAGCTGATTTACCAGTACCGATAGCCCAGATTGGCTCGTAAGCGATAACTGATGCAGCAACTTGTTCAGCAGTCAATCCAGCCAATGCAGCAGATACTTGAGCACCTACGAATTCAGCAGCTTTACCAGCTTCGTAAGTTTCAAGTGACTCACCACAACAGATGATTGGAAGCATACCGTTTGCAAAGATTGCTTTTGCTTTTTTGTTAATATCTTCGTCAGTTTCATGGAAGTAGTCACGGCGTTCTGAGTGACCGATAACAACGTAGTCAGTACCGATTTCTTTCAAAACTTGTGGGCTAGTTTCACCAGTGAAAGCACCTGCATTTTCAAAGTAGCAGTTTTGAGCAGCAACTTTAAGGTTTGAACCTTTAGCAGCAGCAAGAACAGTTGTCAAATCAAGAGCTGGAGCTGCGATACCTGCTTCAACAAGATCTGATGAAGGAAGTTTTGATGCAACTGCTTCAACGAATGCTTTAGCTTCTTCTGGATTTTTGTTCATTTTCCAGTTACCAGCGATAAATGGTTTACGTGACATTTCACATACCTCTTTTTTCAATTTATTTTCTATTTATTTTATCACAATTAAACACAGCTTGCAAATCTTACTCGGATTTCAAGCCTGCTTGCATGGATTAATCCTTCCAAAGATCCATGGCATTTCTGAAATCTGCCGATACCTGTGTCAACTGAGGATTGCTTGCTTCTCTCTCTGCCCGCTTAGCCTCAATTTGAGCCACACTTTTGATACCTTCATGGCGCCAGTTTCTCAAAATAGCCTGAATATACTTCCAGTTTGGTTTCCCATTCAAAACAGCTTCACGAAGAGCTTCCTTAATCAAGTCAGCACTGGTTCCATCTTCCTTTAGTGTCTTAGTCAAATCCTCAATCTCAAAAGGTGTCAACAAGCGTCCCAACTCCTGCTGGAAGGTTTCTACCAAATCCTTGAGCTGATTTTGAGGTATCAACTTGTCTGAACTTGAATGAGCAACTCCAAGCAAGTCATCCAAACGTTCCAAAGCCAAGCTAGCATCAAAAAGCAATTCGATTTCACCATTCAATTCGATGGTTCGATACTGAAGCAGTCCCCTCTCTGTCAGATTGGAAATAGCCTGATTGACATCCGAAATTTCCTTGCCAATCCTGTCAGCAATCTGGCTTGGCGACATTTCTTCCAAACCTGTCGTATTTTGCAAATAGAAAAATTGCCAGACCAGAAAATCGTCGCTAGAAGGAAAGAGTTCCTTAAAATGCAAGAGCAGGGCACTCGGTAAAACCAAGTTCCCTGATTTAAAAGCGTCTAAATATGTCATAAATCCTCTTATAAATATCCAAATGCGGATGCATCATCTTGAATTTTTCTCCAGTCAAAAGGCGTTTCCTGATAGACCGCATAGTTTACCCAGTTGCTGAAAAAGAGGGCTGCTGACGAAGACCAACAAAGACAAGGTGTCTGATTAACATCATCATCCTTAAAGTAATTTTCTGGAATATGAGGGTCTAAACCTGCATCACGGTCCCTAAAATACTCTTTTGCCAAGGTATCACGGTCATATTCCAAATGCCCAAAACTATAAATTTCTCGTAAATCACGACTTGCCAAAATCGAAACCCCAACCTGAGGGCCCTCTGATAAAATCTCGAGATTGGTTTTATTTAAGACCTCTTCCTTAGAAATCTCCGTGTGTCGAGAATGAGGGGATACATAGCTATCATCAAAGCCTCTAAATAGAAGGTGCCCTTCCTTTAAAGTGTCCTGAGGATAGATACCCGATAACTTACTGTCCATCTGGTGTTTTTCCACTCCATAGCGTAGATAAAGACCAGCCTGAGCGCCCCAACAGATATGAAGGGTCGAATAAACATGGGTCTTGGACCACTCAAGCACCTGACTGAATTCCTCCCAATAGTCCACTTCCTCAAATGGTAAATGCTCAACTGGAGCACCCGTGATAATCATCCCATCAAAATACTCATCCTTGACTTCAGGAAAAGTTTTATAAAAGGTCTCCATGTGCTCTGAACGAGTTGTTTTAGAACGATGGGTCTCCATATAGAGAAAATCAATGTCCAATTGCAGGGGCGTATTAGCCAAATGGCGCAACAACTGGGTTTCTGTGACCATTTTCTGTGGCATGAGATTTAAAATTAAAATCTTCAAGGGACGGATATCTTGGTGGGCCGCACGTTGATCATCCATAACAAAGATATTCTCTGTCCGTAAAATCTCAACAGCTGGCAATTTTTTATCAATTCGAATCGGCATAACCCTCTCCTAACTGTACTCTTTCAGGAATCATTGCATATGTTTGAAACTCTTCGAAAATCAAATTCAAACCGCGTCAACGTTGCCTTGCCGTACTCAAGTACAGCCTGCGGCTAGTTTCCTAGTTTGCTCTTTGATTTTCATTGAGTATGAAACTAAATCTCAAACACTTAGTCCTTTTATTATACTGCAAGAAGATATAGTTTTCAATTATAGTTTTTCTCTAACTAGCTATAGTCTATTTTTATATCCTAATGTAGAGAAAACAGCCCTGGGGACTGTTTTTCATTAATAATGCATAAGAACTTTGTAATCGTAGTCACCGATTTTTTCACGACCGTTCAATTCATCCAATTCAACAAGGAAGGCACAACCTGCTACAACACCACCAAGTTTTTCAATCATCTCGATGGTCGCCTTAACAGTTCCACCTGTTGCTAAGAGGTCGTCTACGATAAGAACACGTTGACCTGGCTTGATGGCATCCGCGTGCATAGTCAAGGTATCAACACCGTACTCTTTTTCATAGTCAGCAGAAATGACTTCACGTGGTAATTTACCTGGCTTACGAACAGGCGCAAAACCAATTCCCAACTCAAAGGCAACTGGACAACCCACGATAAAACCACGAGCTTCAGGCCCTACGATCATATCAATTTTCTTGTCAGTAGCATATTGAACGATTTCACGAACAGCATAGCTATAAGCATTTCCATCAGCCATCAAAGGACTGATATCACGGAAGGTAATACCTTCCTTCGGATAATTTTCAATTGTTGCAATGTAATCTTTTAAATTCATCTTTTTCTTTCTTTCAAAGTTTTTTACTCCCTATTATACCATATTTTCTAGTAAAGAAGGAAGAGAAAACAGTATTTCATTTGCTACTCACCCTATAAGCCAAATAAGATGACCATTTTATAGAGACTATAACTTACATACAAAAACGAGCACTTTCGTACTCGTTCTCTCTGTATGAACTACTAATTAAAGTGAGTTTACGTCAACTTTGATACCAACACCTTGAGTAGTTGTGATAGTCAAGTTTGTTACGTAAGTTCCTTTAGCTGTAGCTGGTTTTGCTTTTTGGATTGTTTCGTTGAAAGCTTTGAAGTTTTCAACCAATTTTTCAGCTTCAAATGATACTTTACCGATGATTGCTTGAACGTTACCTGCACGGTCAGCACGGTAAGTGATTTTACCACCTTTAGACTCTTCAACTGCTTTAGCAACATCCATTGTTACAGTACCAGTTTTAGGGTTTGGCATCAAGTTACGTGGTCCAAGGACACGTCCAAGACGTCCAACAAGAGCCATCATGTCAGGTGTAGCGATAACTACGTCGAAGTCCAACCAACCGTCGTTGATTTTAGCAACAAGGTCGTCTTCACCAACAAAGTCTGCACCAGCAGCTTTAGCTTCTTCAGCTTTTGCACCACGTGCAAATACAAGAACGCGAGCAGTTTTACCAGTACCGTTTGGCAATACCATTGCTCCACGGATTTGTTGGTCAGCTTTTTTAACGTCGATGTTCAAGTTGTAAGCAACTTCTACAGTTGCGTCAAATTTTGCAAAGTTAGTTTCTTTTGCAAGTGCTACAGCTTCTTCTACGCTGTATGCTTTTGTGCTGTCGATTTTCTCAAGAGCAGCACGAAGTTGTTTGCTTTTTTTAGCCATTTTCTATTCTCCTTGTAAGTGGTTCAATCGATTTTCATCTCCCACGTCACTTCTCGAAATGATGAAGTCTTGCGGGTTTTATTGGGG
>CAUQZY010000072.1:0-7098 GCA_963522395.1 uncultured Streptococcus sp. | reverse complement strand
TTTCAATTTCTTTCTGACGCCGATTGAAGTCAAACCATTTTTCCAAATAGGTCATGGTATCTCCTTTCTTTTTAGAGTTATAACATAGAAGAATGTCCATTCACGGACAGTCTCTGCATCACAAGATGATTGCGCATACAATAATTATACTACTTTTCAAAAGAGCTGGCAAGAAGGACGCAGGCATCTTTTATTCTAAATCATGCCAGTTTTCACAAGTCAAGAATTGTTTGTATCCCCTTTCCTCTCTAATTTTTAATGACTCTTGTGAATTTCCTTGAAATTTTCTGAAAAAAGAGTAAACTGGTATGCAAGAAGTCTATTTCGTGGAGTTTAGGATGAAATTATATGTTCAATTAATGATTCTCTTTGTGATTTCTCTAATCGGAGAGGGGATTTCCAGTTTCTTTCATTTGCCCATCCCAGGCAGTATTATCGGCTTGATTATTCTCTTTCTAGCCTTACAATTCAAGTGGCTGAGAACCAGACATGTCAACATGGTGGGGAATTTCTTGCTGGCCAATATGACCATTCTCTTTTTGCCACCAGCAGTGGGAATCATGGAGAAGTTTGATGTGATTGCTCCCTATCTTTTGCCCATTGTTTTGATTGTCTTTTTTGCAGCTGTTATCAATATTATCCTCATTGCCTTGGTGGTTCAGTTCATCAAGAGACGGTTTGAGGGAGATTATGAGAAAGGAGATGCCAAATGAGTGAATTTGTTTCCAATCCCCTGTTTGGGCTGGCCCTGTCTATCCTAGCTTATTTAGTAGGAATGCTGATTTACAGACGCTTTCCTCATCCATTGACAACGCCCTTGCTTTTGTCAGCTGTTTTCATTATCATCTTTCTAAAAGTGACGGGTATTTCTTACCAAGATTACTACCAAGGTGGGGTTTATCTGAACAACTTGATTGTTCCATCAACGGTTGCTCTAGGGATTCCGCTTTATAAGAGTTTTCACTTGATGAAGCACCATGCTCGGAGTATTCTTTTTGGAAGTCTGTTAGCCGTAGTTGTCAATACCTCTTTCACAGCCCTTGTGGCTAAGATTTTTGGCATGGACTTTTTCTTAGCCATTTCTCTCTTTCCTAAGTCAGTAACAACCGCTATGGCAGTGGGAATCACAGAAAAATTGCAAGGTCTGACGACCGTGACCTTGGTCGTTGTAGTCGCAACTGGGATTTTAACCAGTGTCATCGGCCCAACCCTTTTGAAGTGGTTGAAAATTGATGATCCAGTAGCTGTTGGTCTTTCCCTTGGAGGAACAGGCCATGCCGTCGGAACAGGGACAGCCTTCCGATATGGTTCTGTAGCAGGAGCCATGGGTGGTTTGGCTATCGGTGTCACCGGTATTCTCTATGTCTTTGTCAGTCCTATAGTAGCCAGTTTGATATTGAGTTAAATCAAAACCCAGCTTTTTAGCTGGGCATTTTTTATTGCAAATTAACCTTGTTTTTCAAGATATAGTAGATTCCGAGGTAGTAGATAGCTATGAAAATGAGTTCCTCGATAATGGATGTACTTGCTCCCATATAGAAATTATCATTAAATCCTGCAAGTGAATTGACATAGAAGTTCGCACTGGTATTGAAGAAGACTTCAATAAAGCCAGTGACGATTTTGATCCCAATGTAGGCTACAACAGCGAGTGCTGTGCGGTATTCGTTGAAAAGTTGTCCAATGGAAATAGCCAAGTAGATGCAGAGGATACTGGAAATGGTATTTAGTAGGAGAGATAACCCCACAAGAGAGAGTTGAGGAAGGTATGCTCCTACAAGTGGGAACCAGTCATAATGTGACATCCAATCTGGAACCGTTATAGTCACAATAAGAAAAGCACTTAGAACCAGTACAGCCGAGCTAAGTATAGACCAGATGAAGGCTCCGACTAATTTAGCAGTGATGATATAGTGCTCAGAAACTGGCAAGGTCAAAGTCAGATAGCCTTGGCGGTCATAGACACTACCTTTGAAGCGTTTGATAATCAAGAAAATGGTTGAAATCCCAAGTGTAATTATCAAGCCACCAAAGACGAGAGCCAGAAAGATAAATAGGAAAGGTTGGCTATCTTTGAAAGATATATAATTATAGTAGTGTCCTTGCATTCCTAGGGGGACTGAAAGAACTAGCACGGCTGCGTAGAGGGCTAAATACCACTTGTTAACATTTTTAAATTCGTAGCGAACTAAATTCCAAAACATAAATAATCTCCTTTGCTTAGGCCTTAAATTCCTGACGGAAGAGCTGGTCAATGGATTCACCAGACTCATAGCGAATATCATCTACATTGCCTTGACGGACGACTTTTCCGTCTTTGAGGAAGACAATTTCATCTAAGATTGGCTCGATATCAGAAATCAAGTGGGTAGAAATCAAAACGGTAGAAGTTGGGGAGTAGTTGTTGATAATGGTATTGAGGATATACTCACGGGCTGCTGGATCCACCCCACCAATGGGTTCGTCCAAAACGTAGAGGCGGGCATCACGGCTCATAACCAAAATCAGTTGTACCTTTTCTTTGTTACCTTTTGATAGTTTCTTGAGACGACTATTTTCATCAATGCCAAGGTCTGCAAGTAGATGATGGGCGCGTTCAAGATTGAAATCTTTATAGAAGGTCTTGAAGTAGGTTAGGGCTTCTTTGACCTTCATTTGTTCATTGAGATAGGTCGTATCCGGCAAATAAGCTACGATAGCCTTGGTTGCTGGGCTTGGGTCCATGTCGTTGATAAGGACGCGTCCTTGATCTGGTTGTAAGAGGCCATTGATTAGTTTAATCAGGGTTGTTTTTCCTGAGCCGTTTGGCCCAAGGAGACCAACAATTTTTCCAGCTGGGATGTCAAGAGAAACATTTTCAAGGGCTGGTGTTGCTCCATAAGATTTGGATACATTTTCAAATGCTAGTAATGACATAGGCTTAAACTCCTTTAATATAATCGCCGACTACGCCTGGTAGTTCTTCTTTTTCATAGCCAAAATGGGTCATGGAGGAAACGAAGTGTTCCAATTCTTCTTCTGATAATTGTTTGCGTGATTGGGCGATTAGCTCCTTATCCTCAGTCACAAATCGTCCAGTTGTTCGCTTGCTGTAGACAAAGCCTTCTCGTTCAAGGTCTGACAAGGCTCTTTGGATGGTGTTTGGATTGACACCCGCCTCGCTAGCTAGCTCTCGCACGGTTGGAAGTTGTTGATTGGGTTCTAGTGTATGGGAAACAATCTGAAGCTTGATTTTCTCCATAATCTGTAAATAGATGGGTTTTTTGTTGTCAAATGTCCAGGACATCTTGGTCTCCTTTCTTTTATCCTTTTGTCTTAATTAAATAATACAACAAAACAAAAAACTTGTCAAGCAAAAAGAAGAATTGTTTTGGGAATCGTTTAAAAAATGGTATAATGAAAAGAAAACGATAAGGAGGGAAAGGATGCGTTGTCCAAAATGTGGGGCTACCAAGTCAAGTGTTATCGATAGTCGCCAAGCAGAAGAAGGGAACACTATTCGTAGAAGACGTGAGTGCGATGAATGCCAACACCGTTTTACAACCTACGAAAGAGTAGAAGAAAGAACCTTAGTGGTTGTTAAAAAAGATGGCACACGGGAACAATTCTCCAGAGATAAAATCTTTAATGGAATTATCCGCTCAGCCCAGAAACGTCCTGTGTCAAGTGATGAAATCAACATGGTAGTCAATCGTATCGAACAGAAACTCCGTGGTCGAAATGAAAATGAAATTCAAAGTGAGGACATTGGTTCACTTGTCATGGAGGAGTTGGCTGAATTGGACGAGATTACCTATGTACGTTTTGCCAGTGTCTATCGCAGTTTTAAGGATGTTAGTGAGTTAGAGAGCTTGCTCCAACAAATCACCCAGTCCTCTAAAAAGAAAAAGGAAAGATAAATGAAGCCAATTGACCGTTTTTCTTATCTAAAGAATAATCGGGTGTCGCAAGATACCTCATCTCTGGTACAGTGCTACCTCCCGATTATCGGTCAGGAGGCACTGAGCCTTTATCTTTATACGATCAGTTTTTGGGACAATGGTAGAAAGGAATACCTTTTTTCAAGTATTCTCAATCATCTCAACTTTGGGATGGACAGACTCTTAAAATCCTTGAAAATCCTATCTGCTTTCAATCTCTTGACCCTCTATCAAAAGGGGGATGTTTATCAGCTAGCCCTCCATACTCCACTTTCGAGTCAGGACTTCTTGGAACATCCTGTTTATCGTAGACTCTTGGAGAAAAAGATTGGCGACTCTGCTGTGGAGGATTTGAAAGTTGAGAGTGCTGAGGGAGAAGAAATACCTGTCTCACTCAATCAAGTCTTTCCAGACTTGGCAGAACTGGGAAGTCAAGAAGACCTTAGTCTCAAGAAGAAAGTGGCCAACGATTTTGACTTAGACCATTTTCGTCAGCTTATGGCTAGAGATGGGCTTCGCTTTGCGGATGAGCAGTCCGATGTCTTAAACCTCTTTGCCATTGCCGATGAGAAGAAGTGGACTTGGTTTGAAACCTATCAATTGGCCAAGTCAACAGCTGTTTCCCAGGTTATTTCAACCAAACGCATGCGGGAAAAAATCGCTCAAAAACCTGTTTCTTCTGACTTTAGTCCTAAGGAAACAACCATTATCAAAGAAGCCAAAAGTAAAACTGCCCTGCAGTTTTTGGCAGAAATCAAGCAAACACGTAAGGCAAGTATTACCCAAACAGAAAGAGAACTTTTGCAACAGATGGCTGGCTTGGGCTTGCTGGACGAAGTCATCAATATCATTCTCTTGTTGACCTTTAATAAGGTAGATTCGGCAAATGTCAATGAGAAATATGCCATGAAGGTCGCCAATGACTATGCCTATCAAAAAATTCATTCGGCAGAAGAGGCAGTTCTTCGGATCCGTGAGCGAGGGCAGAAAAGTCAGGTTCAAAAAAGCAGTAAACCCAGTTCTACCAAGTCCAATGTACCTAAGTGGAGCAATCCAGATTATAAGAATGAAACCAGCGAGGAAACTCGTCTGGAACTAGAACGTAAGAAACAAGAACTATTAGCTCGATTAGAAAAAGGAGGAGATTAGATGGAAAGTGTCGGAGACGTACTCAAACGTCAACCTAGCCGTTTTCATTATCAAGATTTGGTCCAGAAAATCATGAAGGATCCTGATGTTGCGGCCTTTATCCAGCAAGAATCCCTTACTCCAGAGGAATTAAATCGCAGTATCTCCAAGTTTAATCAGTACATCACCGAGCGTGACAAGTTTCTCCGTGGGGATACGGATTATATTGCCAAAGGCTACAAGCCGATTTTGGTTATGAATCATGGCTATGCGGATGTTTCTTATGAAGAAACTCCTGAACTAATCGCGGCTGAAAAAGAAGCGGCTATTAAGAACCGTCTCAAGTTAATCAATCTGCCAGCCAGTCTCAGGAAAGCTAGTTTGGCTCAAGTAGACTTGGATGACTTGGGACGCTTGCCAGTTTTTGAAAAGCTATTAGCCTTCGTGGAGCAATATCCAGCTATTCGAAAAGGTCTTTACTTGTATGGAGACTTTGGTGTGGGTAAAAGTTTCATGGTGGCTGCCTTAGCCCATGATTTATCAGAAAAACGTGGTGTTTCATCAACTCTCCTCCACTATCCTAGCTTTGTCATTGATGTCAAAAATGCTATCGGTGATGGTAATGTTAAGACCTTGGTGGATGAGATTAAGCTTTCTGAAGTCCTGATTTTAGATGATATTGGTGCCGAGCAATCAACAGCTTGGGTGCGGGATGAAATCCTACAGGTCATTCTCCAATATCGGATGCAGGAAAATTTACCGACCTTTTTCACCTCCAACTTCAACTTTGAAGAATTGGAGCAGCATTTCGCTAAAGGGAAACATGGAAATGACGAAACCTGGGAAGCCAGACGCGTCATGGAACGCATCCGTTATTTGGCTGAGGAGACTCGTTTAGAAGGAGTAAACCGCCGATGACAGAAACGATTAAACTGATGAAAGCTCATAAGTCTGTTCGAAGATTTAAGGAACAAGTCCTTCCTCAAGAAGACTTGACTGAAATCCTGACAGCAGCCCAGATGGCCTCGTCTTGGAAGAATTTCCAATCCTACTCTGTGATTGTGGTACGAAGTCAAGAGAAGAAAGATGCCTTGTATGAATTGGTGCCTCAAGAAGCCATTCGCCAGTCAGCTGTTTTCCTTCTCTTTGTCGGAGACTTGAACCGAGCAGAAAAGGGAGCCCAGCTTCATACTGATTCATTTCAACCTCAAGGTGTGGAGGGTCTCTTGATTAGTTCAGTCGATGCGGCTCTTGCTGGTCAAAATGCCCTGCTGGCAGCTGAAAGCTTGGGCTATGGTGGTGTGATTATCGGTTTGGTTCGATACAAGTCAGAAGAAGTGGCAGAGCTTTTTAACCTGCCTGACTACACCTATCCTGTCTTTGGGATGGCACTAGGACTACCAAATGAAGAACATGAAGTCAAACCTCGTTTGCCATTGAATCAAGTGGTATTTGAGGAAGAATACAAAGAACAGTCAACTGATGCAATCGAAGCTTATGACCGAGTACAGGCTGACTATGCTGGGGCGCGTGCGACCACAAGCTGGAGTCAGCGTCTAGCAGAACAGTTTGGTCAAGACGAACCAAGCTCAACTAGAAAAAATCTTGAACAGAAGAAGTTATTGTAGAAAGTGAGAAATTATGGCCCTACCAACTATTGCCATTGTAGGACGTCCCAATGTTGGGAAATCAACCCTATTTAATCGGATCGCTGGTGAGCGAATCTCCATTGTAGAGGATGTCGAAGGAGTGACACGTGACCGTATCTATGCAACGGGTGAGTGGCTCAATCGTTCCTTTAGCATGATTGATACAGGAGGAATCGATGATGTCGATGCTCCTTTCATGGAACAAATCAAGCACCAGGCAGAAATTGCCATGGAAGAAGCAGATGTTATCGTCTTTGTCGTTTCTGGTAAGGAAGGGATTACTGATGCGGATGAATACGTAGCCCGTAAGCTTTATAAGACCCACAAACCAGTTATCCTCGCAGTCAACAAGGTGGACAACCCTGAGATGCGAAATGATATCTATGATTTCTATGCCCTCG
>CAUQZY010000071.1:0-7258 GCA_963522395.1 uncultured Streptococcus sp. | reverse complement strand
AGAGTTCATCAAAAAGTTCATTTTGGTACATTTCAACAGTTTTTGAAATAATCTTTCGAACTTCATCAAAGCTAGGCTGATCTGCCAAGCCACGTAGTTCATAAAGTGGTTGAATGCCACGAGCTTTAAAGAAATCAGCTCCCATCCCACCGATACAGATCATTTCAAAACCTTTACCGTCTGGATGGTATTCTTCTTTCAACTCCATAACAGCCTTCAAAATAGAAGAATTATAACCTCCAACCAAACCGCGATCTGAAGTAATGACGATATAGCCTGTCTTCTTCACAGGGCGACTAATCAACATCGGATTGGTTGAAGCACCAGCTCCATTACCATGGAGGATATCTGTCAAGAGTTTGCGGACTTTCTGAGCGTAAACTTGGAAGTTACGAGCAGCTTCTTCAGAGCGACCAAGCTTAGCAGCCGATACCATTTGCATGGCATTTGTGATTTGACTCGTATTTTTTGTTGAGGCGATTTTTGTTTTAATATCATTTAGAGATACTGCCATCTGACACCTCTATTCTTATTGGAAGCTGGTTTGATTGAGAAACTCTGTAATCGCAGCATCCAAGACTGCTTCTTCTGGCAAGTCTTTTGTTTCACGAATAGTTTCCAAAATCTCTGGATGTTGAGCATCAAAGAAGGCATGGAACTCTTCCTCGAAACGAACAATATCATCTACTGGAACAGTATCCAAGAAACCATGTGTCAAAGCATAGAGAATGGTTACTTGTTTCTCAACAGGCAATGGTTTGTGAACAGGTTGTTTCAAGACTTCAACTGTACGACGTCCACGGTTCAACTTAGCCTGTGTTGCCGCATCCAAGTCAGAACCAAACTTAGTGAAGGCTTCCAACTCACGGTATGAAGCAAGGTCGATACGAAGTGTACCAGCAACCTTTTTCATGGCTTTGATTTGTGCAGAACCACCTACACGAGATACAGATGAACCCGCATCGATGGCTGGACGAATACCCGCATTGAAGAGACCATCACCAAGGAAGATTTGTCCATCAGTGATTGAAATCACGTTGGTTGCGATATAGGCTGAGATATCTCCTGCTTGTGTCTCGATAAATGGTAGGGCTGTAATTGATCCACCACCAAGTTCATCAGACACTTTAGCTGAGCGCTCAAGCAAACGGCTATGAAGGTAGAAAACATCCCCTGGAAAGGCTTCACGACCTGGAGGACGACGAAGCAAGAGAGACAGTTCACGGTAAGCTACCGCTTGTTTTGATAAATCATCATAAACAATCAAAACATGCTTCCCTTGGTACATGAATTCTTCTGCCATGGCAACCCCAGCATAAGGAGCTAGGAAAAGCAATGGAGATGGTTGTGAAGCAGAGGCTGTCACAACGATTGTGTAATCCAAGGCACCGTACTGACGTAGTGTTTCTACTTGCGTACGAACTGTTGATTCTTTTTGTCCAATCGCTACGTAGATACAGATCATATCTTGACCTTTTTGGTTCAAGATTGTATCAATCGCAATGGTTGTTTTCCCTGTCTGACGGTCACCGATAATCAACTCACGTTGACCACGACCAATCGGTACAAGGGCGTCAATAGCTTTCAAACCAGTTTGCAATGGTTCTGATACAGACTTACGTTGCATAACACCAGGAGCTGGTGCTTCTACTGGACGAGTTTTATCAGTGTGGATTTCTCCAAGACCGTCAACTGGACGACCAAGTGGGTCCACAACACGACCAATCAGACTTTCACCTACTGGGACTTCCATGATTTTACCTGTACGGCGGATTGTATCGCCTTCACGGATATCTGTAAAGTCACCTAGGATGATAATACCGACATCAGTTGACTCCAAGTTTTGAGCCATACCATAAGAGCCGTTTTCAAAAATCAACAACTCTCCACTCATGGCATTTTCAAGACCGTGAGCACGCGCGATACCGTCCCCGATATAGGTTACAACACCTGTTTCAGTCACATCAAAATTGGGTTTGAAATTTTCAATTTGTTGCTTAATTAAAGCGCTGATTTCTTGTGCGTTAATTGCCAAAAGAACACCACTTTCTATTTCAAATTTTCTTTAACAACTTTAAGTTGTTGTTTAATACTCACATCAATTGTCTTGTGATTGGCAAAAATGACAAAACCACCAATGAGACTTTCATCGATTTGTTCTTTTATACTCCTTACTTTAAGAGACATTTTTTTCTCAATCAAAGGGAGCAAGCGACTCTTCTGTTCATCAGTTAAAGGATGAGCTGAAGTAATCGTCACTTCAAATCGATTTGTTTCTTTTTCAAGTCGGTTCAAGCAATCTACAAGAATATCATAAAAAAGATTTGCTCTGTGATTGTAGATAAGAACCTGGATCAAGTTTTGCAATAAAGGTGACACAGAGTCTCGGAAGAAAGCAATTGTTTTTTCCTTGTCAGACTCGTCTACTGCCACTTTTTTTAAAAAAGAAGGTAAACCTGTTTCTTCAGCAACTTGCTTGATTTGAGCTAAGTCTGAAAATATACGGTCTTCTTCTCCTTTTTCTAAAACCAATTGGACAAAAGGCATGCTGTATTTTTCAATTACCTTTACTGTTTTCTTGTCCATTAAGCTTCTCCTAGCTGATCGATATACTGATCAATGAGTTCTTTATGGGCATGACCGTCAAGGTTTTGTGAGATGATTTTACCAGCCAAGCTGATTGTCAAATCTGCTACCTCACCCTTAACGCTTTGTAAAGCTTCAGCTTTATTTTGAGCAATTTCTTGGTTCGCTTTTTCTTTCAAGCGTCCTGCTTCTAGCTTAGCATCTGCTAAAATACTAGCTTTGCTTTTCTCAGCTGTTTCTTTCGCATTCTCAATGATTGTCTTAGCTTCTTTACGGCTACCAGCCAATTCATCTTCGCGTTTTTGAGCCAATACTTCTGCTTTTTGACGTGCTTGTTCAGCTCCGTCAATATCTGCTGCAATTTTTTCTGCTCTTTGTTCGAAAATGCTAGTCAAATTTGACCAAGCGTATTTCTTAACCAAGACTAGCAAGAGAATAAAGGAACCAGCGATTAGTATAAAATCACCAAGTAATTCACCTACTGTTACATTCATAAACTACTCCTTTCTATTCTTCATCATTAATTTTATTTCCTAGGTACATTGAAGATAACAATGTAAATACATATGCTTGTACACAAGAAATAAAAACAGAAAATGCAGTCCAGATTAGATTTGTTCCAAAAGCAATAGGATACCAATAGAAGGCCTGATGAGAAAGTAGGACTAACATACTTGCCATCACTTCCCCTGCAAAGATATTACCAAAGACCCGCAATGCAAGTGAAAGGAGATTGGTAACTTCTTCCAAGAGATTCATTGGTGTCATAAAACCTGGTGTTACAAATGCTTTTAAATACTTTTTGATTCCTCGACGACGAATTCCTTCTACGTGGGTCATTAAGATAATTGTAAAAGACAAGACCAAGTCAAATGACAAATTTGCTGTTGGTGAGGTCCAAAGATTTACACCATCTGTAGTCTGAATTCTAGCCATTAAGCCAATATTATTTGCAATGGCCATAAATAGGAATAAACAGAAATAAAAGAGAGAATAATCCTTTATCATTGGACCAAGGTTTGATTTTGTAAATCCAACAACAAAATCAAATAAATACTCTAATACATTTTGTTTTCCTGTGGGTCTCAAAGTCATATTTCGAGTTGCCCAATAAATAAAGCCAAAAATAAGTGCTACAGTCAACAAAGTCAAAACTACTATGGTTAAATTAAAGGTAACAGGACCAATATTGATGGTTGGATTAATACTTTCTTCCATCTAAAATCCTCCCTTTTTCAATTTATACTTCTTTTATTTGATGATAAATGAAAAGACAAGAGTAACGAAGAAAGTACCTTCAATAAAGGCAACCCCTAGGATCATCAAACTACGTAGTTCTGAGATGATATCTGGTTGGCGAGCAACTGATTTCAACAAACCGTTCATCAACATACCTTCACCAAGAGATACACCCATACAGGCAAGACATAGACCGAAAAATGTTAAATTCATGACGAATTCTCCTTTTAATTAAAATTTACTTACTTAGTTTAGTCCTAAAAATTGGATTTGTCAACTTTTTACTAACATTGAAAGCGTTTAATGAAAATTATTTACAATTTTACTATTTTTAAGTCTATTATATAGAAAACTTTGGAAAAAACTTGTAATAAATCCGTCCATTATCTAGGTCTTTCTGAAAAATAATGAAAAAATCCGAGATGAAATCTCGGATGGAAATTAATATATTTTCTTTAACTTAATATTCTTTTAGTAAGTAGGATTAAAGGAAAAGCAACTAGAAAGCTTTCGTCCCCTACATATTTATTAAGCACGAACTGTAACACTGGTTCCATCTTCCTTATAAAGATTGATAAGACCTTCTTTGAGAGCTCGAACCATATCTCCTGCTTGAACGGGTTGTGGAACCTTAATAGTCAATAGTTCCATTGGATTTGGTGCGCGGTCGATTTTATTGCCTTTGGCATCGTGTAAATCTTCGATATACGTTTCAAAATGACGAAAACCTGGGCCATAAAACTCAACTTGGTCGCCTTCGTTAATGACGTTCCGTTGACGAATGGTCGCTGTTTGTGTCGCATCATCATAAGAAACCACTTCAGCGACAAACTTGTACTCAGGAATTTTACGGCGAGCACCGAACAACTGCTCATTTTCAGATGGTGTACCGTAGTAGAAACCTGTTGCTAATTCACGTTGGGCAACCTTCCACATCTCGTCCACCAAATCTTGTTTGATCGCTTCAAACTTTTCAGGACTTTCAAGATATGCATCCACAGCCGCCTTGTAGCAGTTGGTTACTGTTGATACGTAGTGAATAGACTTCATACGACCTTCAATCTTAAGACTGTCCACTCCATTTTCAATCATATCTGGAATATGGTCAATCATAGACATGTCAACGGCTGACATTGAAAATTCTTCAGGAATTTCACCTTTCAAGCTCTTGCGTTCTTGACCAAATGGCATATCGTAAAGGTCGTACTTCCAACGGCAAGACTGAGAGCATCCACCACGGTTGGCATCACGCATACTCATGTGGTTAGAAAGGGTACAACGACCAGAGTAAGAAATACACATAGCTCCATGGACAAAGGCTTCAATCTCAACATCTGTACGTTTGCGAATTTCAGCTAATTCTTCCATTGAAACCTCACGCGCCAAAACAACACGAGTTAAGCCCAGTTCTTTCCAAAACTCAAGAGTTTCATAGTTAGTCGCACTGGCTTGAGTGGAAAGGTGGATTTCAAGACCTGGTGCTTCTGTTGCTGCAATCATAATCAAGGCTGGGTCAGACACGATAACTGCTGCAATCCCGATATCACGCAGTTTACGAAACCATTCACCAGCACCAGCTTCATTTCCTTCGTGCATAACCATATTAGCCGCTACATAGACCTTAGCTCCATACTTGGCAGCAAACTGGACACCTTCTTCCATCTGTTCAAAGGTAAAGTTTCCGGCACGGCTACGAAGACCATAGGCCTGACCACCGATAAAGACAGCATCTGCTCCATATTGAACAGCTACTTTTAGCTTCTCTAAAGTCCCTGCAGGTGATAAAACCTCAGGACGTTTTAATGTTTTTGTCATGTTTTCTCCTATTTGCAATATAAAAGTTTGACGTTTTTCCTTCTCATTTTATAGTAAATAAGGGATAAAATCAAGCCTAGACAGATTGTTTTGACAATTCTAATCTTTTAAACTCTTCAAAAATCTCTTCAAACCACGTTAACTTCCATCTGCAACCTCAAAACACTGTTTTGAGCAACTTGCAACTAGCTTCCTAGTTTGTTCTTTAATTTTCGTTGAGTATAAGTTTTGCATCATGACTGATAAACTGTCGAAATTTAACCCAGTTGAAACAAGTAGTCAAAAAAACAGATAAAGCAAAAACCAGTATCCAAAGATACTGGCCAATTAAACTACATAAGATAGTCCTTAAATGACTATTCCCACTCAACTGTTGCAGGTGGTTTACTTGTAATATCGTAGACGATACGGTTAACATGATCCACTTCGTTTACGATACGGACAGAGATTTTTTGTAGGACATCCCAAGGAATTTTGGCAAAGTCAGCAGTCATACCATCGATAGAGGTGATCGCACGGATAGCAATTGTGTAGTCGTACGTACGACCGTCACCCATAACGCCAACTGAACGAACGCCTGTATTAACAGTGAAGTATTGCCAGATATCGCGGTCAAGACCTGCTTTAGCAATTTCCTCACGAAGAATAGCGTCTGACTCACGAACAGTTTCAAGTTTCTCTTCAGTGATTTCACCCATAACACGGATAGCAAGACCTGGTCCTGGGAATGGTTGGCGCCATACGATATGGTCTGGCATACCAAGTTCTGTACCAAGGGCACGAACTTCGTCCTTGTAAAGAGTATTGAGCGGTTCAATCAATTCAAACTGCATGTCTTCTGGAAGACCACCCACATTGTGGTGTGACTTGATAGTTTGAGCTGTATCTGTACCAGACTCGATAACGTCTGTATATAAGGTACCTTGAGCAAGGAATTTCACATCTTTGAGCTTGCTTGCTTCGTCATCAAAGACATAGACAAATTCATTTCCGATGATTTTACGTTTTTGTTCAGGGTCAGAAACACCTGCAAGTTTGTCAAGGAAACGTTTAGCAGCGTCTGCTTTGACGATATTCAAACCAAACTTACCACCAAGCATGTCCATAACTTGGTCTGCTTCCCCTTTACGAAGAAGACCGTGGTCAACGAAGATACAGATTAATTGATCTCCAATTGCTTTTTGGAGAAGAACACCAACAACTGATGAGTCAACTCCACCTGAAAGGCCAAGAAGGACACGTTTATCACCAACAGTCTCACGAATTTTTTGGATCTGCATATCAATGAAGTTATCCATTGTCCAGTCGCCTTTAGCCTTACAGATGTTAAGGGCAAAGTTACGAAGGATATCATTTCCGTATACAGAATGACGAACTTCTGGGTGGAATTGGATACCGTAAATGTGTTTATCTGGGTTTTCAATGGCTGCGTAAGGGCAGTCAGCTGATGTTCCAGTACGAACAAAGTCAGCAGGAATCTCAGTAACCGCATCACCATGGCTCATCAAAACAGTCTGCTCGTCTGGTGTTGATTCAAAAAGAGCTGATGGTGTGTGAGTAAGAGTTGATTGACCGTATTCACGATTTCCAGCGTCACCTGCAGGGACAACTTTTCCTC
>CAUQZY010000070.1:0-7316 GCA_963522395.1 uncultured Streptococcus sp. | reverse complement strand
CTTGCTGACGTGCTTGCCGATTGGCTTGCACTTGTCGATGCTGACTGACTTGCACTTGTCGACGCTGAGGCAGAGGCAGATTGAGACGCTTCCGAATCCGATGCCAAATCTGAGATTGGTTTCGTACGAGATTCGCCATCTTTATAGGTAATCTTGACATTATTTCCTTCAATAGTAACGCTCAGGATACGATCTTTTTCTTTTTCTGTAGCTGTATCATGGGCATTCTTAACAGCTTCTATAATGCTTGTTTTTTCCGTATCTGTTAAGGCAGACAGATTTTTAACCTGAATCTTCTTATCAGGATTCAAGTTAGCATTTCTTACTGCTAGACTACCTTGTTTTATTCTGAAAGTAGAGCCAGTTGAACGATTATCTGCCGCGTCTTCTGCTGAAATAGAACGCGTAGCAGCATTACGATCACTATATTGTAGGTCTCCTTTAACTTCCCCTGTAACTACTAAGGTTGCCGGATTAGTTGAAGTAGCTTCCGTTAATGAAGAAATGTTGTCTGCATTTGCTGCTCCAAATTTATCATCCAAGACATTTGAAATAATCGTTTGACCTGTTGTACCTTGGTGGACGTTTGTCTTCTTAATATAGCCGCTATTATCTGTGAAGGTTGTGGTGAAACGAAGCTCATCACCTGCATAGAAAGTATGTTCTGGGTAACCTTGTGCTGTGCCTTGTGGAACTTCCTTCCACAAACCAGTCGCACGATCATACACTTCTACAACTGTCTTTGTAGCAACTGGTTTAATTCTTTCAGGAGTAATATCAACCCCTGCGCTATCCTCAGACGGAGTTGTCACACCTGAAGAATCTGTCACATTAGCTGTCGCTTTGACTGTTCCATCTTTAGGTAAGAGTCCTGCTGTTAAACCAAGGTCTGTAGGAGTCACTGTCAATGTAGTTTCACCAACTGGTTTAGGAATTGTACGAGTGATATCCCCTACTTTAACTGTAACAGAAGTTGCTTTTGGTTCAATGTTTGTAATCGTAATGTTCTTGGCAAGACCACCTTGATTTGACAAATCATTTGTAACAGTTGGAGCTTTTGGTTTAGCAATATCTGCTACTTTGAGTGTACGACTCGTTCCATCTTTATATTGGATAGTTACAGTGTCACCACTAAATGAAATATTGCTAATTCTGCCATCGACACCATGTGCTCGCTCGATATTAGCCTTAAGAGTCGCTTTTTCTGTCTCTGTTGGATTACTTAGATCATTAACTGTTGGTTTTTCAGTTGGATTAAGCTTAGCATTTCTTTCTGATAGACGGCCTTGTTTTATTCTGAAAGTAGCGCCATCTGAACGGTTATTTGCCGCATCTTCTGCTGAAATAGAACGGGTTGCAGCGTTACCATCTCTATATTGTAGACCGTCTTTAACCGTTCCTGTAACGACCAAGGTTGCTGGATGGGTTGAAGTGGCTTCTGTCATCGTAGAAATGTTGTTGGCATTTGCCTCTCCAAATGAATTATCCAAGACATTTGGAACAATCGTGTTACCTGTTGTACCTTGGTGGACGTTCGTTCTCTTGATATAGCCGCTATTATCTGTGAAGGTTGTAGTGAAGCGAAGTTCATCACCTGCATAGAAGGTATATTGTGGGTTATTACCATCTCTTCCTTCTGGAGTTAATTTCCACTGGCCAGTCGCTGGATCCTTCACTTCTACAAGCAGACTTGTAGCTACTGGTTTTTCAGTTTCACGAGTGATGCTTACAGGATTACTTACTGTTGACTCAATCAAAGTACCTGCTGGACGGCGAGAATCTTGTGCAGCAACCTTAGCTGTTACTGTTCCAGTGGTAGGCAATACACCATCGGTAAAACCAAGTTCAGCTGGTGTAACAGTTACACTAGATGTCCCTGCTGGAATATCCTTAGTAACAGATTTAGTCCCCACTGTCACTGTAACCTTAGTTGCCTGTGGGTCAATATCTGTTACCGTGATCGCCGTTGGCTTCCCACCTTCTTCATCTAAATTATTCGTAACTTTAGGTGTACTTGGACGAGCAACAATCGTTACCACATCATTAGTAGTGTTATCAGTTCCATCTGTTGCCGCAAAGATATAATTATCATAAGTTCCTGGTTTAGTAATCGTTCCACGTAAATTAGCAGACATTGTCTTATCAGCATTCACATGTTTGTTTTCCAACGATAGTGAACCACTTCCTGCTGGAATTGGAACAAATGCCTGACCGTTGAATGTTTTAATACCTGAATTACCTGTTGCATTATCTGAAGCTGTGACAGGTAAATCAACAGAATCTCCTACAACAATTTCAATTTGTTTATTAGCTGGAACTCCTGTAATAACTGGTGGAATTGCATCAGGTGTAGAAGTTACAGGGGCACTGCTTTCAGAGGTTAAAGTTCCCTTATTATTTGGTAAGGTCACATTTGTCTTAGCTACATATGAACCAGCCTGAACCTTTGGAACATTAACCGTTGCTCTACCGTTGTTAACAGTTCCTGTATAGGTAGAGTTGTTTGGTCCCTGAAGGGTAACCGTTGAACCATTTGGAATGCCTGAACCTACGTTAACAACAACATTCGCACTTTGTCCGACTTTATTGTTAAGATCTGTTTCAATTGTTGGAGGAGCAGGATTGACTGCAACTGTGACAGCTTTCTCAGTTCTGTTACCAAGCGTATCTGTAGCTATTACCTTAACATTCTCATAAAGTCCTACTTTGGTAGGAGTCCCTGTCAAAGTAGTTGCCATAGAACCGTCATTGTTTTTAACAGGATTGCTTGCTCTCAAAACATTATTAAAGTTCGTATTTGGTTGAGAAAGATTTGTTCCTGTAGAAGCACTGGCGTCGTAGGTAAGAGATTTCATACCTGAGTTACCAGTCGTCACATCGGAAGCTGACAAGCGGACACTAGCTGGTTGCCCAACGGTCAAATTGATGCGTCCGTTGTTATCTCCTGCTGTTATAATTGGGCCTGTCTTATCAATATTGGTTGCACGAACTTCATTACTGTAGTCAGATTCAACAGATGTCTTTGCAGCTCCTCTTTTATCTGTATATTGTGGCTGTCCATCAACAACAGTCTGAGCTTTATAAACTGCATTGTTTTTTAGGGGAACGTTACTAAAGGTTACGCGTCCATCGTTACCTGCTACTGCCTCTTGGATTTTTGTTCCATTTTCGTAGAGGTAAACTTTCTTACCAGGAGCAGCGTTTTCAACTTGAATATCTTGTTGTTCCTTACCTTCAACTAACTTATTGGTAATTCTCGGAGTAGAAGGCTTAACGATAAACTGAGTAGGAACATCTTTTGTTGTACCATCTGGGAAGGTTACATGTATCTTATTGTTAAAGACCCCTGGAGTACGTCCAACATCCTTCTTCTCGATAGTTCGACCGTTAGAATCTTTCCACTCTATCTGTGAACCATCAGGTAATTTCCCAGCACCAATCTCATTTGTTCCCTTTTTCACCAAGTACTGGTTCGGGTCAGTGTAGGCATTTGATGGTGAGTCATTATACCACCATTTCAAACCTGCATTGGCATAATTATTGGTAATATATGGAGCTTCGACCTGCTTAACAAAATACTTACCACCCTCTGCAGCTTCTACTGGATAAGCTTGTTCATAACTAAGTCCAAGCGGGTTCGTTTCAAGTCCTACTGCTGCAAATGTCGTAGAATGGTGACCACTACCATAAAGTAGTTTCATATTTTTCAGATCTGCATTGGTCACTCCATCCTTGACAGTCGTTTGGAAACGAGTCACGTGAACTTCATCTGTACCACCACCGATTTGAACATTCTGCCAAATAACACGGTTTTCACTCGTTTTAGGAATGATAGCTGGACTAATTTCATTCCAGATTGGTTTTTTATATCGGTCACTATTATCAGACAAGGCTTTTAGCAAGTTGTACTGTTCATCCGGACTATACAAGGTTGTCAAACCTTGGTTCACCCTACCAAAGTCGTTACGATCAAGAGTTTCTGTACCACGTCTTTCAAAACGATCAAACACAGGTGGCAAGAGTGTACTATTTGTAGTATCAACAGGCAATTTCGTCATATCAGTAGACAAATTACCAGATGAATCAGTCACTGTACTCCAATATGGAGCAGATACAATGGTATCAGGCATATTTACCTGATCAGGCACCTGAATCCACTTACGGATATTCGTATATCCACGGTTAGCTTTCGGGTTTTCAATAACTGTCCAAATGATAGATGTAATCTTACCATTTGCATCGTAAACAGGTTGTGTTGTAACCGCAATGTGGTCATTTAAATGGGCTGTAGATGATGAGTTTTCACCAGATACATATGTTTTAAGAACTTGACCATTTGGACCAGTTACTTGATCAGAACCAACCGCACGTGAACCAACCTGCGTATTACGACCACGGAATTGTGATCCACGTTCCATCTGCTTACCATTCAAGGCACTACGTTTACCATTGCTTGCACGGAGAACTGCATTGGCAATAGAAGCTTCAGCAGCTTTTGCTTGCTTGATAACGGCTGTAAGGTCAGCATTTGGATTTTTCAAAGCTTCTTCGATAGCTGTTACAGCAGCGTTAACTTTAGTAACTGCTGAATCCATGTTAGGTAAACCGATAGACTTAGCTAGGTATTCACCCATAGAAGCAGAAATTTTAGACAGACGTTTGCGGTCTTCTTCAGCTTTCTTGTTCGCTTCAGCCGATACTGTAGTTGCTACTGCAGCTGTTGTTGTCGTATCCACCAAGCTTGAAGTTGTTGATGTGAGTTGACTTAAACGATTTTCAACTGCCTGAAGAGAAGCCAAACTGTTCGTGATGGCATTTGAAAGAGCTGCATCAGCTGTATCTTCTTTACGTACAGAAGTCTCTTTGTTTGAAGCTGTCTCTGATGCTACTGGTGTCGCAAGTTCAGAACTTACTCCAGCTTGCGATTGAGATGCACTTGTCGAAGCAGATTCTGAAGCACTTGTTGACGCTGATTCTGATGCTGATGTGCTTGCTGACTCAGACGCACTTGTTGACGCTGATTCTGATGCGCTTGCGCTTACTGATTGACTTGCACTTTCTGACAGATACTTGCTTGCATTTTTTGAAGCTTCTTCAGATAAGGATTGGCTTTGGCTAACAGAAACTGACAAGCTGTCGGCTTGAGCCCCCTCCTGATCTTTTACTGTTCCCAAAGTTACTGTGTCTGTATTTGCAAGTGTTTGATTTGACTCTACTGTCTTTTCAAGAGCGTCATTTGCATAAACAGTTGTTTGTGTTGCAACTGCTCCTCCAAGCACCGTCCCTGCAGCGGCTATCCCTTTCAGGATATCTAAGCCTGTGAGTGTATTTGATGATTGCTCTTCGATCACTTCAGTTGTTACCTGAGCAGCATCTACACCACCACGCAAGACTTTAAAGAGGCCAAATTGAGAGGTCGAGGCACGCAACCAATGCTTACCCGACTTGATCAACTTGAAACGGGTTACACGATCCGTCTCCCTATATTCACCTTCTTGGCGTCTAAAAAACATATTTTAGATTCCTTTCCACTTATATTTATTTGTATTTGGCAATAAAATACCAATATACATTATACACTGTAAACGCAAGTAATTCAATAAGTTTCAAAACATTTTTACCTAAAAAAAAAAAAGCATTTTGCATGTATATTATATGCAAATTATGTCGCTTTTTATAAATATCAGTGAAATGATTATTTTAAGCGTTTTCATGGGGAAATGTTCAATTTTTAAGCATCTTTAAGCATTTTTATGTTTTTAAATTGCGAAATATTAAATTTTTGTTACAGACTTCCTGAAAACGATTCCCCGATAATTTTATAAAATAGTTTAATTTATAACTATTTTGTTTTGGTCGATTATATATAATGTTAATTTTATAATATGTTGTGTGTTCGTTTTTTGAATATCTATAAAATGAATAATATGCAAATTAATTTTATGATTATTTATAGAATGTTCCATTCGTCTGCTATTTTTGTTGCTTGTACATAGCAGATTGAAATAAGATATAAACAAATCAAATTAATTTCTAGAAATGTTTTATCACTCATTGTGTACTATTCTAATTTCAACACGCTATATTTATCTCTATTTATCAAACTCTTCGAAAATCCTTCAAACAAGGTCAGCTTGCCCTTGCTATTGGTATGATTGAGACTGAGCAAAAAGTCTTTAAAATCAGAAAAGCGCATCGTATCAATCCTTAAAAAACTTGATATCCTGCGTTTTATTGTGGAAAAACTACCACATTTTCTCCTGAAATTCAGTTTTTGACCAGCCTCTTTAGCTACAACCTCTATATACTTTTTGATTTTTGTTGAGTGTATAAATAAGCTATACATAGCTCTCAAAAAGTTTCCTTAGCCTATTTTTAAAAGTAACGATAAGATATTTCTTTTAGGATTTCTTATACACTCTGACAAAGCACGAACCCTCTTCACAGACTAAATCCAGGTAAAATCTCGTATCCATCTTTCGATTTAATCTACTAATTATCCACTTAATAGGAATATGTTAGAAGTTACAGTGTAGTGTTTTAATTTCCATCTATTACAAGATCAAAAATCGCATGCATTTTCTTTATATATTGAGAACAAGCGAATACAGTAGCAGCTATAAAAGCTGTGAAATCTCAAAATATAGTTTCACTCGAAACATTCTTGAATGGGAGGCTAGCAACAAAAATGAGGTTATTCTACATTAGTATAGTAGCCATAGTGTACTACTCTAGTTTCAATAAACTATAGAAACTCAGTGGACTATTCCAGATTCAATCCATTATAAAACAAAAAAAAGTGAACTCAACCGAATTCTGATTTACAGAAAACTAGTTTTGTTCACTTTTTCTTATGGTCGAAACTTCTGTTCCATCCACTTTTCAATCATCTATACGCAGATAAATCTGCTCCAGAAAAATTGTTTACATTTCTTCTTCATCATCACGTTTGCGACGTTTCGCAATCAGACCTAAACCAGTCACAGCTGCCAAAGCTCCAAGGAGTGCAGATGACTTAGAAGCTTCTGTACCTGTATTTGGCAATTGCTGTCTTGACTTAGCTGCTGATTCTGATGGTGTTTCAGAAGATACTGTGTCTGCTGATGCTGATTCAGAGGCTGATGTGCTTGCTGACTCAGACGCACTTGTTGACGCTGATTCAGATGCTGATGTGCTTGCTGACTCAGACGCACTTGTTGATGCTGATTCAGATGCTGATGTGCTTGCTGACTCAGACGCTGATGTGCTTGCTGATTCAGAGGCTGATGTGCTTGCTGACTCAGACGCTGATGTGCTTGCTGATTCAGAGGCTGATG
>CAUQZY010000069.1:0-7614 GCA_963522395.1 uncultured Streptococcus sp. | reverse complement strand
AGTTTTGTGATAAAATGTAATTGTTCCATAGGATTCTTTCTAATGATGGTTTGGTTGCTTTTCATTATAGATCTTATGGGACTTTTTTTCTACACAAAAATAGGCTCCATAATATCCATAGGGGATTTACCCACTACAAATATTATAGAGCCTAAAAAAGAGCCGTGTGGCTCTTTTTTAGTAATCAGATTTTTTGTGCCAATTTTTTACTCAAGGCTTGTCCAATCAAAGCACCCACTAGGGCTCCGATGGCAATACTTGCGATAAATAGAAGGACGGTTCCAGGGTTTGGTGCGACCATGATACGGTCGATATATTCTTGCGATTTTCCTCTTGCCAGAAGGGTAGCCATATAGGCTTTGGGAGTAATCCACATAAGCAAGATTGGTCCTGATGTGCTAAAGGCAAAAATAAGGAAAGAAAGGAGGTTCTTTGTTTGGTCCTTGTATTTTCCGAGGTTAGCTACTCCATCTGCTAGGAGGCCACAGATAATTCCAGGAAGGAAGGCACCAGCACCGTGTTTAGATCCCAAGAAAAAGAGAGCCATGACAAGGCCGATAGTGGTAATGGCTCCAAAGCGCGGAACTTTTGCGACTAGGATCATATAGACGCTACCGCCGACAAGGGCAGTAAAGGCAGGCGCATAAAACATGTTTCCAGTTTGGTCAAAGAGATTGCCCAAAAGGACACCAATCCCCATGCAGAGGAAGTAAAGAACTGCAAAAAGCAGTGTAGTTAAGATAGATTTTTTCATGAATTGTCTCCTGATAATTTTCTCACAATTCTCATTGTACCACGGTTTGGTGGGATTGTAAATGGATAGTCTATGTGTTTGAAAACGCTTGAAATATGATATAATAGTTTCATAGTTATTTTTAGGAGGATATCATGGGGAGATTTTTAGATTTTGTCTTTAATCGTTTCTTTTTAGGGATGATTGCGACAGCCTTCTTTTGGCTATTAGCCTTGGTGGGAGGGATTATCCTTGGTCTAGCGCCGGCTAGTGCCACCTTGATGAGTTTATATGCAGAACATGGTTATAGCTTTCGGGAATACAGTTTGAAGGAGGCGTGGTCTCTTTACAAGCAAAATTTTGTATCAAGCAACCTGATTTTCTATAGCTTTCTAGGAGTGGATCTAGTTTTGGTTTATGGCTTGTATCTCTTGGTGCAATTGCCTCATCAGACTATTGTTCATCTGATTGCGACCTTTTTGAATGTCCTAGTAGTTGCCCTGCTCTTTTTGGCTTATACAGTATCTTTGAAATTACAAGTTTATTTTGATTTGTCCTATCGAAATAGTCTCAAACTATCCTTGATTGGCATCTTTATGAGTCTAGCAGCTGTGGCCAAGGTTTTCCTTGGGACTGTGCTACTTGTAGCAATTGGTTATTATATGCCTGCTCTACTTTTCTTTGTAGGAATTGGGATGTGGCATTTCTTTATCAGTGATATGTTGGAACCAGTCTATGAAAGCATCCATGAAAAATTGGCGACAAAATAGAATGAAGCAGTTTTGGCTACATACGCTTCTGCGAACCTACAGTTCAGTTATGATCATTATTATTGCGAGTTTTGCAATCTTACTTTCTTACGCTGACTGGGATTCACGGGAAAAGGAAGCTCAAAGAGTAGCCCAGCGTGTAACTACTCGAACAGTTGAAGAGGTGGAATATTATTATCGCGAGTCAGCCCAGCTAGCGCAAGATTTAGTAGCCAATCAAGACAGGATACAAGGGGTTTATAAGTACTTTAGTCTATCAACATCTGAGTATTTTTATTGGCTGTTGGAGCATCAAGCAGCTTCGTCAACTTCTATTTCTCTGTATGAAAATATCGATGACCTGTATGTTCAGAATGACTATATAACGGGTGTTGCAATCGTCTTGCAGGACTTTAAAGAAGTTTATGTTTCGAGCAGAAATGAGAGAGGTGGTCATACGGTACTTGCGGAAGACTTTAAACCAGAGGCCAATAGTTTTGGAGTGCCTATTTTAGACCCAGCGACGGATCAATCGATAGGGGTTGTTTATATCTCCTTGGATCCAGAAATCTTATACCATGCTGTGGACAATACCCGAGGTCATATCCCGATGGCTGTGACTGTCACATCGCCTTTTGATACGGAGATTTTTCATATTGGTGAGAGGGTCAATAGGGAGAATGAAAACTGGTTTGTTGGTGTGACCTCTCATGGCTATCAGGTTCAGGTGGCAGTTCCCAAAAACTTTGTTTTACAAGGAACAGTGACTAGCTCTGCTTTGATTGTGGGCTTGAGCCTTCTCTTTATTGTTATTCTTTATCTGACTTTGAGGCAGACCTTTGCTAATTACCAAAAGCAGGTAGTGGATTTGGTCGATTCTATCCAAGCTATTGCTCAAGGGGAAGAAGGTCTTCGCATTGATACGCTTGAAAAGGATCAGGAATTGCTCCTAATCGCGGAGACGACCAATGATATGTTGGATCGATTGGAAAAGAATATCCATGATATTTACCAGTTAGAGCTTAGTCAAAAAGATGCCAATATGCGAGCCCTGCAGGCGCAAATCAATCCTCATTTTATGTATAATACGCTGGAATTCTTGCGTATGTATGCAGTCATGCAAAGTCAAGACGAGTTGGCGGATATCATTTATGAATTCAGTAGTCTCTTGCGTAACAATATTTCCGACGAAAGAGAAACTCTTCTCAAACAGGAATTAGAATTTTGCCGTAAATATAGCTATCTCTGCATGGTTCGCTATCCTAAATCTATTGCCTATGGTTTCAAGATAGACCCAGAACTAGAGAATATGAAGATTCCCAAATTTACCTTGCAACCGCTGGTAGAAAATTATTTCGCTCATGGTGTTGACCACAGACGGACAGATAATGTGATTAGCATTAAAGCTCTTAAACGAGATGGTTTTGTGGAAATTTTAGTGGTCGATAATGGCCGTGGAATATCGGTTGAAAAACTGGCAAGTATTCGAGAAAAATTAAGGCAGAGACATTTTGAACACCAAGCCAGCTACAGTGATCAAAAGCAGTCTATCGGGATTGTCAATGTCCATGAGCGTTTTGTGCTCTATTTTGGGGATCGCTATGCTATTACTATAGATTCTGCAGAGCAAGCAGGTGTTCAGTATCGTATTACAATTCAAGATGAGTAGAAAGGGAGAAAATGTATAAAGTATTATTAGTAGATGATGAGTACATGGTTACAGAAGGTCTGAAACGTTTGATTCCCTTTGATAAGTGGGATATGGAGGTTGTCGCAACAGCCAGTCATGCCGATGAAGCCCTAGAATATGTTCAGGAAAATCCTGTTGATGTGGTTATTTCCGATGTCAATATGCCCGACAAAACAGGGCTTGATATGATTCGGGAAATGAAAGAGATCTTACCAGATGCTGCCTATATCCTGCTCTCAGGTTATCAGGAGTTTGATTATGTAAAAAGAGCAATGAACCTTAGTGTGGTGGACTATTTGGTCAAGCCTGTTGATAAGGTAGAGTTGGGAAATCTGCTGGAGAAGATTGCAGGTCAGCTCGGCGAGAGAGGAAAGAAAAGTCAGACCCTCAGTCAAGATTTAGACGAGGCTGGATTTGTTAGTTATCTAGGAGGTAAGGAGAATTGGTGGATAGGCCTATCCAAGGAAAAACAAGGCTCTTTCACTATTCCATATTATGTGTTAGGACAAGATTGGCAGATTTTTATTTCTGATCAACCCCTAGATGGTTTAGTCGTTACTCCCTTTGAAGCTCCCTATCAAGAACACTTTGAACGCTGGAAGCTGAATGCTGAGAAAGCCCTCTTTTACGGTTCTGTAAATTTAAAACAGTCTGAGAGTCTCTTTGCCTATTACGAACCGATTTATAGGGTTATCATTCAGGGGGATCTCAACCAAATCGTAGAAGAGTTGAACCTCTTGGAGAAGGTGGTTCTTGAAAATACACCCCGTGTTCCGATTACCAAACAGCTTTTTATCCAGTTTGTCATGGATGTTTTTCACTTGTTTGAACACCTAAAAGCTGATGATATGACGGATATCGTCAAAACCATTCATGCTATTCAATCCTTCGATGAATTGGTTCCTTATATCAAGGAAACTCTGACCCGATTCTTTGGACAATATCGTATGAATGAGAATGTGGTCAGTGTACTAGAAGTTATTGGGCGTGATTATCAGAAAGAGCTTTCGCTCAAGGATATCAGTAAGGATCTTTTTATCAATCCTGTCTATCTAGGTCAGTTGATTAAGCGAGAAACCAATTCGACCTTCGCAGAGTTACTAAACAAACAACGCATTAAGGCTGCCCAACAACTCTTGCTTTCGACTAGTGACAGTATCGAAGATATTTGTTATGCTGTTGGTTACAGTAACGTGGGATATTTCTATAAAGTGTTCCGAAAATTGTGCGGAAAATCACCAAAAGCCTACCGAAAACAGGTAGAAACTATACTATAAGATTTGTATTCCCTTACAAAAGGTGCTATAATATCAATAATAATATCAGGAGGTTCTATCATGAAAAAGAAACCGATTTATCTATGGGTCTTGCTAATCTTGTCTGCTCTTATTTCAGCTATGTCTCTGTTTGGAATGTTGAGTCCCTTACCTAGCAAAGAAGCCCTTCGTGCCGCTCAGAAACAAGTTGCAGGGGTCAGTGCTCAGCAATTAGAAGACAACATCAATTACACCTATAGAGTAGCAGAATCAACTCATTCTATTTTTAATATGGCCTTGATTGTGCTATCTGCTATCTTAGTGGTAGTAGCGATTGTATTCCTTATTCGTAAGAATTTGCAATATGCAAACTATACTTACGTTGGCTATGTTTTGCTAGCCATTATTGGTTCGATTTATAGCTATGTGACTTTACAAGACGCTGTGCAGTTAGTTCACGATGAGACCATGCGTTTAGGGATAAGTGTTATTTCACAAGCCGTTAGCATTTTCTATATCGTCATCAATGTTCTCTTCCTAGCTCTTGTCTTCTACAAGATATGGCGTCAACAAAAAGCCTTGGCAGAAGAAGAGAAAACAGAAGAACTTGCTTAAGTATTGACAAAAAAGAGCTATCAAGTTACAATCTTGGTAGTTCTTTTTCGATTAAAAATAAAATCATGGAGGAAAATATGAAGACAATTTCTTTAGTTTATATTAGTTTGAGTGGCAATACTGAGAGTTTTGTGACGCGCTTGAAAGACTATCTCTTGTCCCAGTACGAGGGAATAGAGGTTCAAAAGATTCATATCAAGGATTTGGTCAAGGAAGGTCACGATTTCTATGAAATGGACCACCCTTACGTCGCCTTTCTACCGACCTACCTTGAAGGTGGGAATGGCGTTGATAACGGAGATGTCGAGATCTTGACGACACCAGTGGGGGATTTTATCGCCTATGGTGACAATGCTAGTAAGTGTTTTGGCGTAGTTGGTTCAGGAAATCGTAACTTTAATAACCAATACTGCCTGACAGCCAAGCAATACAGTCAACGTTTTGGTTTCCCTGTATTGGCTGACTTTGAAATGCGAGGCATGCTGGAAGATATCAAACGTGTCGCAGCGATTGTCGCAGATTTGTATGAGTTGGAAAGAGAGAATTAAGGTAGTTATAAGAGGCAGTTGGGATTTGCTAACTGCTTTTAGAATGTAAAAAGCACACTTTTAAGTGCGCTTTGTCGATTATCCTGCTTTTCCGATTGCGAGTGCGTAGATAAAGAAGATGGCGAAGCCAAAGAGGAAAATCAATCCTGCAATGGCAAGGTGTTTGAGCCAAGAAGGAAGATTTTTGTTTTCACGCGTTACCAAGGCGTAATTCAAAAGAGCGAAGAATGGTGTTGTCAGGAAAGAACCAATCATAGCAAAGCGGAGCATGGTTGAAACCTGACCAGCGAAGAATTTGATAATGACGATACCGATGATAGCAGTGATGGTCATCCAGATGTTCAAAGATTTACTATTATCCTCTTTTTGACGGATTAGCAGTCGGAGAGATTCCTGATTGACACGAGAATAGCCATCGATAACAGTGATAACTGTTCCAAAGATACATAGGAAGGCAATAAAGGTAATCAAGTAACGGGACCATTCGCCAAGAACAGAGGCATACATGCCCACGAATTGAGAGATGTATTTGGCTGAAGCAGCTTCAACTGCTTGCCCTGTAGGATATTGAATCAATGCTCCCAGTGCTACAAAGAACACAGCTAGGATAGCTGTTCCAATGTACCCAACGTTAAAGTCAAATAGAGCGTCCTCTGTGTTAAAGTTGACGGTCTTTTTCTTTTCAGCAGACCAAAGTGAGTTGATAGCTGAAATTTCAATAGGAGCTGGCATCCATCCTAAGAGGGAAACGATGAAGGGTAGAGCTGCCATTTGCCAAGGTGTTTTCTCGACAAAATTAGAACTGTATTCTGGATGCTTGACCGCCGCGATGATAACTGCAAGAACAGTTGCAATGGTCAAAGCTGACATGATCCATTTTGCCATACCGTCTAAGAGTTTGTAGCCTCCAAAGAGTAACATAGCCCAAATGATTGCAACGAGAATGAGGGACCACTGAGTAATGCTAAGACCGATCATTGGGAAGGCGCTGGCGATGATAGCTGAGCACAGAATGGCGACACCAGCTGTGTTGACCATAGCCGAAAAGACATTGAGGATAAAGAAAATCCAGAGATAGAGTTTTCCTTTTTCGGCATAACCTTCAACCAAAGTCTTTCCGGTATCAGCTGTGTATTCAGCACCAAAACGGAAAAATGGATATTTAAAGACATTGGCTAAGATGACCAAGAGGAGTAGCGACCACCCATAAGAACCACCAGCTTGAGTAGAAGATACAATGTGAGAACCTCCAACAGCGGCAGAAGCCATTAGGATTCCAGGCCCCATTGCTTTTAGTTTACTTGTCCAGGTTGATTGATTTAACGAAATAGCTTGCGACATGATAAATACCTCTTTTTGAATTTTCAGAATAATCTGGATATGTAATCTATATTCTACAAAAAACTTTGGGGAAATGCAAGAATATTTTGAAAAAAGATAGAAAATTACAGAAAATTTACAAAGAAGATCTGAAAATAACTGCTATGATAGTAAGGTGCAGAAGGATAAAGAAAAACCGAGAAGTTTCTTTCTCGGATTTGCTTATTATGAGATTCCTATTTTCTATGCTCCAAGAGTTGATTGATATGGTCTATTTTTTTTGATGCTCTTTTATAGGAAATAGTCCAAATGATGAGGTAGACAATCGCAAACTCGATAATGAGCTGGAGGTAGAAATGCCAGTGGAAGGGGAACCAACCTGCCAGAGTTGCTAGTGGGATAAATCCTACTAGCATAAGGAAGAAATGGGTCAGAGTTGCACGGAGCAAGCTCCAGTCACGGCTGAATAATCGCTTGCCAAAGTTGAAGAGAATACCAATGGCTGCCCAGATCAGTGTGCAGTATAGCAAGACCAAGGCACCGTGAACTTGATGTTGAGTCATCACTTGTCCGATGAGAGAGTCGGGACTTAATGGGGCGTAGGTACTTGGTGCATAAATGAGTGAAAAGATGATAGAGAGGATGAGACCGATGAGGACACCAGTAGCTGCGTCGTGGAAGATTTGTTTTTTCATAGTTCTAA
>CAUQZY010000068.1:0-7997 GCA_963522395.1 uncultured Streptococcus sp. | reverse complement strand
ATAACAGGAGCTGCGCTGAAACCGAGCTCTTTAACTTGATCGATGTACTCAGGTTGCTCATCAAGATTGATTTCACGATAAGCGACATTATTACTGTCCAAGAAACGTTTGGTCATTTTACATTGAACACAGTTGTTTTTAGAATAAACGGTTACCATTGTGTAACTCCTCTTTAAAATTTAGTTCTATCCTAGTATATCAGAAAATAAATTTTTGTCAATGATTTAAAACTAAATATAGTGGTCTGTTTTTCTAGTCAAGCTCACAAAACACAATATGTAGTGTTTGTTTTATAAAACAGCAATGATTATCCTATAAATCGTTTTTAAAGAAACTATATACTGTGTTTTCACAAGTTTACTAGAAGATTTTCTGCAACTTATCTGAAAAGGAAATCGAATAAATCCCATAAAATACTTGAAAAAAATCCTAGAAGATGATATAATACCAAATTGTAAGGGTTATCAAATATAACTCAAAAAAGAAAGAACAAAAGGAGAGTCAAACTATGGCTTCTAAAGATTTCCACGTAGTGGCAGAAACAGGTATTCACGCACGTCCAGCAACATTGTTGGTACAAACTGCTAGCAAATTTGCTTCAGATATCACTCTTGAGTACAAAGGTAAATCAGTTAACCTTAAATCAATCATGGGTGTTATGAGTCTTGGTGTTGGCCAAGGTGCTGACGTAACGATCTCAGCTGAAGGTGCAGATGCAGATGACGCTATCGCTGCAATCTCAGAAACAATGGAAAAAGAAGGATTGGCATAAGGAAAATGACAGAAATGCTTAAAGGAATCGCAGCATCTGACGGTGTTGCAGTTGCAAAAGCATATCTACTCGTTCAACCGGATTTGTCATTCGAGACTGTTTCAGTCGAAGATACAAACGCAGAAGAGGCTCGTTTGGATGTTGCTCTTGAAGCTTCTCAAAACGAGCTTTCTCTTATCCGCGAGAAAGCTGTAGGTACGCTTGGTGAAGAAGCGGCTCAAGTTTTTGACGCTCATTTGATGGTTCTTTCTGACCCAGAATTGATTGGTCAGATTAAAGAAACAATCCGTGCTAAGAAAGTCAATGCTGAAGCAGGTCTTAAAGAAGTGACTGACATGTTCATCACTATCTTTGAAGGCATGGAAGACAACCCATACATGCAAGAACGTGCAGCGGATATCCGCGACGTGACAAAACGTGTATTGGCAAACCTTCTTGGTAAGAAATTGCCAAACCCAGCTTCTATCAACGAAGAAGTAATCGTGATTGCGCATGACTTGACACCATCTGATACAGCTCAATTGGACAAAAACTTTGTAAAAGCTTTTGTAACAAACATCGGTGGACGTACAAGCCACTCAGCTATCATGGCACGTACACTTGAAATTGCAGCTGTATTGGGAACAAATAACATCACTGAAGTAGTGAAAGACGGCGATATCCTTGCCGTTAACGGAATTACTGGTGAAGTGATTATCAACCCAACAGATGAACAAGCGGCAGAATTTAAAGCAGCTGGTGAAGCTTATGCTAAACAAAAAGCTGAATGGGCACTTTTGAAAGATGCTCAAACAGTGACTGCTGACGGTAAACACTTCGAGTTGGCAGCTAACATCGGTACTCCAAAAGACGTTGAAGGTGTTAACAACAACGGTGCAGAAGCTGTTGGACTTTACCGTACAGAGTTCTTGTACATGGATTCTCAAGACTTCCCAACTGAAGATGAGCAGTATGAAGCATACAAGGCTGTTCTTGAGGGAATGAATGGTAAACCAGTGGTTGTTCGTACAATGGATATCGGTGGAGATAAGGAACTTCCTTACTTCGATATGCCACATGAAATGAACCCATTCCTTGGATTCCGTGCCCTTCGTATCTCTATTTCTGAAACTGGAGATGCAATGTTCCGTACACAAATCCGTGCCCTTCTTCGTGCTTCTGTTCATGGTCAATTGCGTATCATGTTCCCAATGGTTGCCCTTTTGAAAGAATTCCGTGCAGCTAAAGCAGTTTATGAAGAAGAAAAAGCAAACCTTCTTGCTGAAGGTGTTGCAGTTGCGGATGACATCCAAGTTGGTATCATGATTGAAATCCCTGCAGCAGCAATGCTTGCAGACCAATTTGCAAAAGAAGTAGACTTCATGTCAATTGGTACAAACGACTTGATCCAATACTCAATGGCGGCAGACCGTATGAACGAACAAGTTTCATACCTTTACCAACCATATAACCCATCAATCCTTCGCTTGATCAACAACGTTATCAAGGCAGCTCACGCTGAAGGTAAATGGGCTGGTATGTGTGGTGAGATGGCTGGTGACCAAAAAGCTGTTCCACTTCTTGTCGGAATGGGCTTGGATGAGTTCTCTATGTCAGCAACATCAGTACTTCGTACACGTAGCTTGATGAAGAAATTGGATACTGCTAAGATGGAAGAGTACGCTAACCGTGCCCTTACAGAGTGTTCAACAATGGAAGAAGTTCTTGAACTTCAAAAAGAATACGTTAACTTTGATTAATGTCATTAACCTTGTAACCTAGTTGCAAGGTTTTTTGACGCATTTTGGGAAAGTATAGTCTAATAAACTCCACTTTTCAATGGTTCAGAGGCATGGTATAATAGGGGGAAACAAATAGAATAAGAGAGAAATCATGTCTAAAGAAATTGATATTGAGTATTACCATCAGCTAGCCTTGCAAAAGCAGAAGGAGCACCGTAAAGTTTTAGCCAATCTAAAGAAAAAACCTCCTAAAAATCTAGACAAGATAGCCCAGCAGATTCACCAAGAAGTCTTTGAGGAGATTGATTGCACTGCCTGTGCTAACTGTTGCAAGACATTGGGGCCTGACTTTAAAGAAGCGGATATTACACGAATCGCCAAGTATTTTAAGATGAAATTACCAGCTTTTGAAGCAGAGTTTCTGCAGGTGGATGAAGATGGAGATAAGGTTTTTAAATCCATGCCCTGTCCATTTTTAGGAGGAGATAACCTCTGTTCCATTTATGACGTTCGTCCAAAGGCCTGTCGTGAATTTCCTCATACAGACCGTAAAAAGATTCATCAAATCAACCATTTGACGATTAAGAATACCTTGACCTGTCCAGCGGCCTATCTCTTTGTCGAGAAGTTAAAGGATAAGTTATAGATAGTCAAATGATAAAAAAATTCTAATAATAACTAGCAATATGAAGGGAGAATTCCTGTGCCTAGACCGAAAACAAAAGAGGAGCTAGTGCTGGCCTCTAAGGAAAACTATGAAAAGCTCAATCGTTTCATATCCCAACTAATTGAAGATGAGCTACAGACTCCATTTGATTTTTCAAGAGACCAAAAGAAAAAGGAAGTCCACTGGAAAAGAGATAAAAATCTAAGAGATGTTCTGATCCATCTCTATGAATGGCAGCAGTTACTGTTGACTTGGGTACATTCTAATCAAAAAGGTCACGAAAGACCTTTTCTTCCTGAACCTTATAATTGGAAAACTTATGGACAAATGAATGTCGCTTTTTGGAAGAAGCACCAGAAAACCTCCTTAGAAGAAGCGACTAGACTCCTAGAACAATCACATAGAGAGGTTTTAGAGTTGATAGAAGTTTTTAGCAATGACGAACTCTTTACCAAAGGTGTCTATAAGTGGACAGGAGGGACAAGTCTAGGTTCCTACTTTGTTAGTAGCACGTCAAGCCACTATGATTGGGCTCTGAAAAAAATCAAAGCACATCAGAAGAATTGTAAGGGATAGATGGCCTATTTGAAATGGCAAGAATGAGTTCTTTTAAAAGTAAGATAAAAACAAAGGGCCATTAAGTGATGTAGCCCTTTTGAGTTATACAAGCAAATTACCATGCAAAAGCTGTCGTTGGAGCATTGAGCGCTTCTAACCACTGTTTATTTTTTACGGGGCAAAGAGTTACGGATATACCTGCCATATCCAAACTAGTCATAAATGTTCCTGATTTTATAAAGGTAATAGTGACTCCTTCAATTTCTAAGAGTTGAAGGAGATCATTGATAAATATGCCCATTTCTAAGTTACTGGTAGTACCTAGATTATTTACAAGCAATATAAATTGATCACCTTTTTTCCAATGATAGTGCAATTTTAATTTGCTTATAATTTCATTTGCAAGGATTTCCGATGATTGGAATGGGACGATACGATAGCCTTCTTCGCCATGTATCCCAATACCATAAGAAATATTTCCTTCTTCCAAGTTAAATAGTGGAAGGGTGGCTTGGGGGAGACTAGCCGATTTCGTTGCAAAGCCAATTGTTGCGATTTCGGGAGCAAGTTGATGACCTAAATCAGTTAGTTGCTCGATGTCGGCACCATTTTGAGCTGCATATCCTAGAACTTTATGAAGTAAAATAGTCCCTGCAAGCCCTCTTCCTCTAATTTGAAATCTATTGTGAGGTTCAATTGAAATATCGTCGTGTGCTAGACTATAGCCAACTTTAATTCCTTCTTTTCTAGCAGTGTTAATGGCCGAGCTAAATTCTTTGATGTCTGCTTCGAAATTTTTTACAATGATGAAGACACCGTGACCATTGTTTAAAAAACGAATGGACTCTAAGATTTCAGTTCTTGTAGGAGGAGTAAATAATTGGCCATAGATAGCAGCTGTAAGCATTCCTTCTCCCACATATCCAATATGCGCAGGTTCGTGACCGGAACCTCCACCCGACAATATTGGAACCTGATGAGGATTGCGATTTTTTTGATAGACTAATGGTAAGGTAGGGTGTTTTTCTAATTCAGGATGACTGCTGACAGTTGCCGAAATGTAACTTGAAATAATTTTCTGTTTATGATTTGAAATAAATGTCATTGTGGTCTCTTTCCAATAATTGTCATGATTAGAAAGTCTGGTTGTGGAACTGGACTTTTTTTATTGACGTAAGCCTTCACGATTTCTGCTAGAGCATGTGAATGATAGTCTAACAAAAAACAAGTATAAGCAGATGAATCGATATCAATCTGACCGTATTCTCTTAAAATTTTTGATACAAGCAAGCGACAGTAGCTGATAAAGTGGTCATAGAAGTTATTTTGCCCTTGAATATCAAAAAGTTGAATATAAAAGTCACGCTCTTGTTCGAAATAAAAAAATAATTCTTGTAATAGTTTTTGGCCTGAAATGAAGTCCAAGTTATTGGTGATATACTCGGTTAAGTCATTTTCAAATATCCAGTCTAGCAGTTCATATTTGTCAAGAAAGTGATTATAAAAGGTCTGTCTACGAATGCCAGCTGATTCCATGATATCTACAATAGAGATTTTATCAAATTCTCTAGTAGCTAATAGGTCTCTAAATGCCTTGGCAATCCGTTTTTTTGTAATAAGTGATGATGCCATAGGAAACCTTTCTTTTACTTACTTCATTTTACCAAAAAAATGTTTTAAACGGGTTTAAAAGGGGACAAATAATAGAATCTGTCCCTTATCATCCAGCGATAAAAAATATATAATGAAAGCGAAAACAAAGGTACATGCCGAAAGGAGTTTCTCATGAAAAAAATTATAAATGAACCGACACAAGTTGTTGATGAAATGTTGCAGGGATTGTCATTCATGCATGATGACTTGGTAGAACGCTTAGATGGTTTTGATGTCATCGTTAGAAATGCAGAAAAGACAGGAAAAGTTGGACTCATTTCAGGTGGAGGTTCAGGACATGAACCAAGTCATGCTGGATTTGTAGGAGATGGAATGTTGTCTGCTGCCATTTGTGGAGCAGTCTTCACTTCACCTACTCCGGACCAAATTTTAGAAGCCATTAAGGCGGCTGATGAAGGTGCTGGAGTTTTCATGGTCATCAAGAACTATTCTGGTGACATTATGAACTTTGAAATTGCACAAGAACTTGCTGAAATGGAAGGTATTGATGTATCAAGTGTTGTGGTTGATGATGATATCGCTGTTGAAAATAGTCTCTATACCCAAGGGCGTCGAGGTGTTGCAGGTACTATATTAGTCCATAAAATTTTGGGTGATGCGGCTCGTTCTGGTAAATCATTAGCTGAAATGAAGGATTTGGCCGATAAACTTGTCTTAGAAATTAAAACAATTGGGCTGGCCCTGTCTGGAGCAACCGTTCCTGAAGTTGGGAAACCAGGTTTTGTTCTAGAAGATGATGAATTTGAATATGGAGTTGGTATTCACGGTGAGCCAGGATATAAAAAAGAGAAAATGCAACCTTCAGCACAATTGGCCTCAGAATTGGTTGAAAAACTATCTGAAGGTTTCCAACTTAAAGCTGGAGAACGCTATGGCCTTCTCATTAATGGTTTAGGAAGCACTCCTCTTATGGAACAATACGTATTTGCAAATGATGTGGCTAAATTACTCCATGGAAAAGGTGTTGAGTTGGCATTTAAGAAAATTGGAAACTATATGACCTCAATCGATATGGCTGGTTTGTCATTAACATTGATTCGATTGGCAGATGATGAATGGTTGGATGCTCTAAATGCACCTGTTACTACCCCAGCTTGGTAAAACTCAAGGAGGAAATGTCGCATGAATGCTGAACAAGCTCTTGAATGGATGAAGCTTTTTAATGAAAAGATTCAAGAACAGAAAGATTACCTTAGTGAGCTAGACACTCCTATAGGAGATGGAGACCACGGTGGAAATATGGCGCGTGGAATGGCTGCAGTTATGGAAAACTTAGAAGGAAAGCAATTTGAGACCAGCAGTGATGTTTTTAAACTTGTCTCAATGCAACTACTGAGCAAGGTAGGCGGTGCTTCTGGTCCCTTGTATGGCTCTGCTTTTATGGGCATGGCCAAGGCTGATTCTAATTCGAAAATAGAGGAAATCTTACAAAGCGGTTTGGATATGATTGTCAAACGTGGGAAAGCAGAAGTTGGAGAAAAGACAATGGTTGATGTTTGGACTCCTGTTATTGCTGCTTTGTCTGCTGGCCAATTGACTCAAGAGGTTATTGATAAGGTAGTGAATGCTACCAAAGATTTACTTGCAACTAAAGGAAGGGCATCTTATGTAGGAGAACGTTCTCTTGGACATATTGATCCTGGTTCATTCTCATCAGGATTACTCTTTACTGCTCTTTTAGAAACTGGGGTGGTTTAATGGGAAGTATTGGTCTTGTTATCGTTTCACATTCCAAACACATTGCAGAAGGTGTTGTTGAACTGATTAGTGAAGTAGCTAAAGATGTTCCGATTACTTATGTAGGAGGAACCGAAGATGGAGGAATTGGAACTAGTTTTGATCAAGTAGATAGGGTTGTTTCCGAAAATCCAGCAGATACTTTATTAGCTTTTTTTGACCTAGGTTCTGCTAAAATGAACTTAGAAATGGTGGCTGATTTCAGTGATAAAAGTATCATCATCAACAGGGTTCCAATTGTAGAAGGTGCCTATACTGTAGCTGCTCTTCTTCAGGCTGGTGCAGAACTGTCAGTTATTCAAACACAGTTGTCGGAGCTTGAAATCAATAAATAAGGAATCTTCCTATCATTCCTTTTATAGGTGAGTTATTGATTATCTCAACTATCAAATTTTAAGTAAAAAATTTCAAAATCAGAAAGGGATTGCTTGCGCAGTTCCTTTTTAATTTAACCGAAGTAAAGCCATAGAGTTTCTAAATTGTGAACCATTCAAAACTAATTGGGATGGGATCATTCTAGCTTTAGAATCCTTCAAAAATTTAGATTTAAAGCAATCAATGGCTTAGAAGAGTACTAAAACATTTAGTTTATAGGAATTCTAAGTCTAGAATTACATGGATATTTATTAAAATAGAGGATTCGATAGTTAGGATTGTTCTATTCTGAAAGATTTGGGCTGTCAATTGTATAGAAAGTGTTTGAATTTTTTTAAGTGATTAAATTAATTAATTGTGTGAGGTGATTTATGTTATAATATTCTTGATGAATTTTTAGAAAGGAAAATCTCAAATTGTCCTACAAATTTCTACTTTTCGAAATGATACAATAAAGGAAATCAAATAATTATAGAGAGTGTATTAAAATGGA
>CAUQZY010000067.1:0-8178 GCA_963522395.1 uncultured Streptococcus sp. | reverse complement strand
TTCGTCCTTTCTCGAGCTTAGCTTTTCTTCAACCCACTACAGTTGACAAAGAGCCAGACTATTTATCTTTTAATTAACGGACTGTACGGATACGCATTGTATTTGTACGAACAGCTTCTCCTACTGGTACACCAGCAACGATAACGATATCATCACCTGATTCAACAAGACCTGCTTCTACTGCTTTACGTTCAGCAATTTCGAACATATCGTCAGTTGATGATGGAGCATCTGTCAACATTGGGATAACACCCCAGTTCAACATCAATCCACGTTCTGTCAATTCGTCGAATGTCAATGCCAAGATATCAGCATTTGGACGGTATTTAGAAATCAAACGTGCAGTGTGACCTGTCTTAGTAAGAGTTACAACCAATTTAATATCCATTGAGTTAGTAGCATCTTTAACAGCTGAAGCCATTACTTCTGTCTTAGAGTTACGTTCAAATGAATCTGAGTTCAAACGTCCGTATTCGCTAAGAAGAGTTTGAGCATTCTTATCAATTGTAGCCATTGTAGTTACTGACTCAAGAGGGTATTTACCATTTGCAGACTCACCTGAAAGCATTGTAGCGTCAGTACCGTCGATAACAGCGTTAAATACGTCTGATACTTCTGAACGAGTTGCACGTGGTTTTTCAGTCATTGTTTCAAGCATATTTGTTGCAGTGATAACAACCTTACCTGCAACATTAACTTTCTTGATGATCATTTTTTGGTAAACTGGAACCATTTCGAACGGTACTTCGATACCCATGTCACCACGAGCAATCATAATACCATCAGCAGCTTCGATGATTTCATCCAAGTTGTCGATACCTTGTTGGTTTTCGATTTTAGCGAACAATTGAACGTGTCCGTTTCCAGTTTCTTCACAGATTGCACGAACTTCGTTAACGTCTTTTGCAGTACGTACGAATGAAATCGCGATGAAGTTGATACCTTGTTCAAGACCAAAGCGGATATCGTCGTTATCACGTTCAGCAAGAGCTGGGAAAGGAATTTTAGTGTTAGGAATATTCACACCTTTTTGTTTAGCAATGATACCATCGTTTTCAACTTCAACTTCAAATTCACGAGTCGCATCATCTTTAGCAACCACACGAAGACCAAGTTTACCATCGTCAACCAAAACTTGACGACCAACTTCAACATCATCATAGATATCAAGAGCACCAGCAACGTTCAATGCGATCACATCACGAGTTGATTTGATTCCTTGCTTAGTAGCAACACGAATTTTTTCACCAGTTGTGTAAGAGTACTCTTTTGCATCTCCTTCAAACAATTCAGTACGGATTTCTGGTCCTTTTGTATCAAGAAGGAAACCAACTTTTTTACCTGCAAGTTTTTCAGCAAGTTTAACAGTTGCCATACGGTCACCTTGTTCTTGGTGGTCACCGTGTGAGAAGTTGAAACGGAATGTGTTAGCACCAGCTTCAATCAATTTAGCAATGTTTTTAGCTGAAGCTTCAACATCAAGTTTTTCACCCCAGTATCCGTCATCACCGAATTTTTTACCACCACGGATTTCTACCGCAGGACCCAAAGTTGCAACGATTTTTACACGTTTGTTCATGATTTTTGTGACTCCTTTATATATATGACCTCTTTGGTCTTATTAACTAATTTTTAAATTATGACAAGCTCTTATTCAAACTAGAAAGTTCAAGATCAGCTTTATGTGGATTGTTAACCACAATCTTACCATCTGCAGTCAAGCTAAACAATGCTCCTTCTTCTGCAGTACCAAGAATTGGGTTTTCAACCATTTTCTCATTACGGATACCAACCGCAACACCACCGATACCTTCTTTAAGAAGTTTAACGGCATGGGCACCCATACGTGACGCCAATACACGGTCACGAGCAGTTGGAGAACCACCACGTTGAATATGTCCAAGTTCTGTCACACGAAGGTCGCTTGTATCCCCAGCTTCTTTTAGTTTTTTACCAAATTCAGCTGCTGACATCACACCTTCTGCCAAGACGATGATATTGTGTTTTTTACCACACTCATAACCACATTTAATGCTCTCTACGATATCTTCAAACTTGAAACCTTCTTCAGGAATGATGATTTCATCAGCACCAGTTGCAATACCAGCCCAAAGAGCGATATCACCTGCGTTACGTCCCATAACTTCGATAACAAATGTACGACGGTGACTTGATGATGTATCACGAATCTTATCGATAGCATCCATAGCAGTAGTAACAGCTGTGTCAAAACCGATTGTAAAGTCAGTACCAACGATATCGTTATCGATTGTACCTGGAAGACCGATAGCTGGGAAACCATGTTCAGTCAAACGCATAGCACCGTGGTAAGATCCGTCACCACCGATAACAACTACACCTTCAATTCCGTGTTTTTTCAATTGCTCAATCCCTTTAAGTTGCCCTTCAAGTTGAGCGAACTCTGGGTAACGAGCTGAGTGAAGGAAAGTACCACCACGAGAAATGATGTCTCCTACTGAAGCTGCATCTAGGGGATGAATTTCACCGGCAACCATACCAGCATATCCGTCATAGATACCGAATACTTCCATTCCTTCTGAAATTGCTTGACGAACAACTGCACGGATGGCAGCATTCATACCAGGGGCGTCTCCACCACTAGTTAAAACAGCAATACGTTTCATTTGGTTTATGCTCCTTTTTCTTTTAACATTCTTACTGATTATATCACATTTAATTGGAAAATTCTTCTATTTTCCTTAATTTTAGCGATAAATCGTTTTCATAACGATTCCACCTAATTTCGCCTCTAATTCATCAGATTTAGCCACAAAATGCTGAGGAGATATAATGGTTTTCCGTTCCTCTTCATACCTGATGATGACTGGAATGGGGCCTTTATATTGCTCTAAAATATGTGAAATTTCTTGATCTGATTCATGATTCTTCACCTGAATCCAAAAGCGCTCAGCTACTGCTTCTCTTATTTCTTGTGCAATCATTTGCAGACGACCATCACGTGACTGGACTTTCCCTTTGATATAGTAGAATGCTCCCTCTCTTACTTCCTGACCAACCTGTCGATATAAGTCTGAAAAGAGAGTGACATCCAATTTTTTCTTACTGTCATCCACCTGTAAGAAAGCCATATTTTCACCCTTTTTGGTGCGAATTACTTTTATCTTCTGAACTTCAACCAAAATAATAGCATAGCTATTTTCTGACAAATTTCCGATTGGGGTAATTGAGTAAATAGCTTTACTTGCAATAGTTTGTAGGGGATGTTTGCTGACACCTATTCCTAAAAGCTCTTGTTCCATATAGAATTTTTCTTGCTCTGTCCAATCTTCCGATTCTTGCCAGCTATAAATTGTATCACCGAACAGGCTACCTAACTCTTTTACAAATTCAAATAGATTAGCTAAATTATTGAATACTTTTTGACGATTTATTTCAAATGAATCGAAAAGGCCAACTTTTACCAAAGGTTCTAGCAGAGGAAGTTTCAGATAATTCTCAGGCAATTTAGCTACAAAATCTTCAATGTTAGAATAAGGTCTATTTTCAATGATCCAAAGCGCCAAATCCTTGCTGACTCCCTTAATCGATTTTAAACCTAGATAGATAGACTTATTGGCAATTTTATCGTGATAGGGAATGGTGTTAATTGACAGAGGGGCTACTTCAAAGCCTGCTTCTAGGGCATCCATTAAGTAATCACTGTTTGCAGAATTCAACATGACTTGATAAAAGATGGCTGGATAATGTGTTTTGAAATAAGCCAACTGGAAGGCCAAGGCTGAGTAAGCATAGGCGTGAGATCGGTTAAATCCATAACCTGCAAACTTCTCCATGACATCAAAGACCTGCTCTGCCTTTTCCGCAGTATGACCAGCTTCTAAGGAACCTTGAATAAAGGAAGCCCTCATCTCATGCATGGCAGAAGCATCCTTTTTCCCCATAGCCCGACGCAAAATATCGGCTTTTCCGAGACTAAATCCAGCAAATCGCTGAGCAACCTGCATAACCTGCTCCTGATAGAGCATGATACCATAGGTTGGAGCCAAAATATCCTCCAGCACTGGATCCAAAACAGTCACTTCTTCCTGCCCATGCTTTCTTGCCACAAAATTATCGATATAGTCACTAGCACCTGGTCGATTTAGAGAAGTCGTTGCTACGACATCTTCAAAGCAGACTGGCTGCACACGCTTGAGCAAGCGAATGGCACCAGGTTGCTCAAATTGAAAGATACCTTTTGTATTACCAGAGGCAAATAAAGCTAACGTTTCTTTATCTTCCAAATCAATCTCGTTGATAGCTATCTTAATCCCTTCTGTTTCAGCAAGCAATTCTTGCATCTTCTGAACAAAGGTCAAATTCCGCAGTCCCAGAAAATCCATCTTCAAAAGTCCACTAGCTTCAACTCCATGAGCATCATACTGAGTCAATGGAATTTCGTCACCATGCTTTAGAGGGATATAATTGGTTAAATCTTGGTCACTAATGACAACACCAGCCGCATGGACAGAGGTTTGTCTGGGATAGCCCTCAATCTTGCAAGCAATTTCATAGGCTTTTTGGTATTCTAACTTACTATTGATTTGCTGACGAAACTGTAGATTGCCCTCATAGGCTGACTTGAGATTATCACGAAAACTGATTTTCTTGGTAATTGCAGACAATTCATACTCGGGCACACCAAAGCGTTTCAATACATCTCGCAAAGCTTGCTTGGCGCCAAAGGTAGAAAAAGTGACGATTTGCGCCGCATGTTTACTGCCATATTTATTACCAACATATCTGATAAAATCTGGACGATAAATATCTGGAATATCAATATCAATATCAGGCATGGTATAGCGTTCACGATTGAGGAAACGTTCAAAAATCAGATTTTTCTCTACTGGGTCAATCCCTGTGATGTCCAAGGCATAGGATACCAAGCTACCAACTGCAGAACCCCGTCCCATTCCCATATAATAGCCATTCGAACGTCCGAAACGTAGCAAATCCCAAACAACCAAGAAATAATCATCAAAGCCCATATCATGAATAACGGTCAATTCTTGGTCTAGACGATTTTGATATTCTTTACTAGTCAACCCCTTCTGAGCAAGTCCCAGCTCAGCACGTTCTCTCAACTCTTCTACTGCTGGTCGTGCTGGATTAAAACGAGGCAGTTTCAGACTAGTATCCAAGTCATAAGAAATGCCTGAAATAAGTTTTTCTAAATTGTCCAAGGCTTGCGGAAAACGTTCTTGGAATAGTTTCTCTAAAGAACTTGCTGATATAAAAACATCTTGTCGCGAGCGCAAAGGGACTTCTCTAAGCGGTAGGTTTTCTTTGATTGCTGTTAAGACTTGCAGAACTTCTCTATCCCTGCTTTCAAAAGCATTGACCCGATAGAGGGGCAAGATTGGATGGTGAAATTCGCTGGCCAGTGTTTCTGGATAAACCCCAATATAGTAATCACAGTCTAGTTCCAACGACTCCAGTCCATCAAAATAAGGCACAATTACTGCAATATCCTCTAGGTACTGAGATAGAACTGTCCATGTTTTTTCCCCCTGCATCCTAGCTGTTGAAAGTTTCATCAACTGCTGATAGCCCACACTAGATAGGGCTAAAAAGCGCAAATTCACTTCCTGCTCATCCACTAAAAGAGTCATTTCAAGCCCTAGTAAAGGATGAATACCGTATTTTTTTGTAACCTCTAGAAAGTCGAAAGCCCCATAAAGATTGTCAATATCCATCATAGCCAAATGAGTGTAGCCATATTCTTTAGCTACTCTCACATACTTGTCTATTGAAATAACACTCTCCATAAAACTATAGACTGTTTTTGTATCTAGTTGTGCGATCAATTTACACTTCTCCTCTATCCTTCTCACTTTATTATACCATTTTCAAAATAAGAAAAGAACCTGAGATATTAAATCTCAAGTTCTTTCTTAGGTTGAATCAATCACTGATTGAAAGAAAGTCTGAATTATTCTTCGTCTTTTCTTTTCTTACGAGCAATCAATCCGAATCCACTCAAGGCTCCTAGAAGTCCAAGTGCTGCTAGGCTAGAGTTTGCTTCTGTACCTGTATTTGGAAGTTCACGTTGACCATCCATGTATTGAGGTGTAGAAGGCTCTGCTGGTTGTTCTGGTGTCACTGGAGCTACTGGTTGTTCAGGAGTCTCAGGTGTCACTGGAACAGGATTTGGTGCAGGACTAGGTTCTGGTTGAGGCGCTGGAGCTGGATTTGGTTGAGGTTGTGGTTGTGGAGTTGGTATATTTCCACCTCCGCCACCATTGTTGCCACCACCATTATTTGGTGTAGGAACAGGAATGTACTTAATTGGCGTATCTTGAGTTGGATCTGCCGGTACATCCGGTACTTCATATCCTTTAGTTGGATCGTTTGGATCAACTGGTTTCAATGGATTTCCATTTGGATCTACAGGGATAAATCCTGGTACATAAGGTACTTTAGGTTTATCTGTTCCTGGTTTTGTTGGATCTGTAGGATCGTTTGGATATGGAGTTGGTGGAACTTGATCTTGTCCCTCTGGTAATTTTGAAATCCATGATCCAAGTTTGTCGTAAACGACTGTTTCAGTGATGTTTACACCTGCTGCTGCTTGAACATCTTTTTGAGATGACTCGATATCTCCGCCACGAGCGATGTATCCATCTACTTTTGGTAACTTGTTACCATCTAAAATAGTATCGTTACCTTCAACTGTCCACTCACCGTAAGTGATTTCTCCAGTTACTAGGTTCACTTTAGCGCTACGTTTGAACTTAATAGTTTCAGTGTGAGTAGCTGCTACTTCTTTTCCAATGCGATTTACATAAGTGATTGTACGAGTTGCAGAAGATTCTGTAACTAGATCTTTCACTGTATCAGGCCATACTGGACTGTTTGGATCTTCAGGGAATACTGGTTTACCTGGTTCTGGTGTAGATGGTGTTACTGGTTTCAGTGGGTTGTTTGGTCCTACTGGTTTAGTTGGATCAGTTGGAACCATTGGTTTATCAGGGCTGTTTGGATCTGTAGGCACGGTAAGTGGAGTAACTTTAACGTTGAAGATTTGATCTTTATCTTTATCGTTGTCGAATACTCTATCTGTATCTGCTGAAGGGTAATCATTGCTTGTTACAACATAACCTTTCTTAACAAGTTCTTTAATCTTGCTTTCTACTTCACCAGACTTAGTGAATTTAGATCCTGAATCTCCTTGATCTACTACTGAATCAGATACTACTTTACCATTGTTATCTACGAAGTTAGTGATAGCTTTTTGTCCATCTTTAACGTAGTTAACTGGTGTATTTGTAGTTGAATCTGTTGGTACTGGTGGTACTTCATATCCTTTAGATGGATCTTTTGGATCGATCGGTTTCAACGGTACAAGTGGGTTAGTATTTGGATCTACTGGTTTAGTTGGATCTTTCGGCACTTGTGGTGTTGTTCCTGGGATATGAGGAATCACTGGTACTTTCGGACTATTTGGATCTTGTGGATCTGTTGGTTTCGTTGGACTTGGTGGTACAACTTTACCTGGTTCACCTGGTACGTTTTCGTATGGTGTATCCGTTACAGGAGTTGGTGGTGTTACACCTGGTGGTACTGTAATTGTAACTTTTCCTACTGGTACGTAAACAACTTTGATTGTCTCATCTTTAGAATTTTCAGTTAATCCTGTAGTTTCAGGTACTTCTTTTTGAGATGCATCTTTCAGAACGTATCCTGGTGCTACTGGTGATGTTACTTTATCAAATGTAGTATCGTTGTTTACTGGAGTCCATTTACCATATTCGATAGTACCTGTTACAACGTTAATCTTAGCCGGACGAGTGAATGTTACTTTATCAGTTACATCAGCTGTAGATTTGTTTCCATCTTTGTCTGTGTACTCAACTTTGCTTCCGTCTTCTTTCACGTAAGAAATTGTACGGTTTACATGTTTAGTAGTTTCTAGTGACTTGATTAACTCTTCAGTCCATTTTGGTCCAGTTGGATTTTCTGGATCAATTGGTTGTCCTGGTTTTGGTGTGTTTGGATCATTTGGATTTGTTGGATCAAATGGTGGCACATCTTGAACATGTGGCGTTAACACTACAGTGTATTCTTGTTTAACAGATTTATCTTTATCGAAGTTTCCGTTGTTATCTTTACCGTAGTTGTTACTTACTAGATCATAGCCTTTAGCGATTAACTTAG